>JBFRWK010000152.1:0-9404 GCA_051439545.1 Xenococcaceae cyanobacterium
GAAGAAAAGTGTTTTGTGGTTAGTGTCCCACTTTTACCTTTTACTGGGACAGTTTTTTCTAAAACTATTGCTATATAGCTATCACAGACGATCTTAAATTTAATGTCCAATCATCAAAAGTGGGACAGTTGGTATCAAAAAATCCCTTAGCGACCAAAATTTCCCCATTACTATACAAAGGCCTTCCTGTGCTGTAACTTTAGCTGCTGATGATAAGCTGACCTTTATTTTTAATCAGCTTGCACCGATAGAATCTGCACCCGAACTATTAGAATTTATCGAACAATACGTCACTACACCCAATGGGAAAGTTCCTTACCGAGAGCGTTCTCGAACTATTCAAAAAGCTACCGCATTTATCTTACCGCCCAAGAGTGAATTCCCATTAATTAAGAGGCAAAAGCGATCGTACTTCTAATTAAATTGCTAATGTGGTGCGATCTCGATTGGTCAGAAGCCAACATAAGTTTTTCTTCTTAATTAAAGACATAAATTCGGTAGATTGAAAAATCATTTTGGTTCAGGCGGTCGCTCACTGAAAGCCGTTTTATTTAATAATAAATTTAGCTTTTTAGTAATTTAGCTTTTTAGTAAAAGTTAAATTACCTCTTT
Organism: Xenococcaceae cyanobacterium; assembly: GCA_051439545.1. Taxonomy (GTDB): domain Bacteria; phylum Cyanobacteriota; class Cyanobacteriia; order Cyanobacteriales; family Xenococcaceae; genus JASJDJ01. The sequence goes on from JBFRWK010000152.1 coordinate 613, forward strand.
TATACTTATAACTAAGTCTAAATTTAGTTAAAGCCATGCTGACCATTGCAATTGCTAGCTTATCAGGCGGGCAAGGGAAGTCAACAACAACACTTTTTCTGGCGCGTAAACTAGCGAGTTTGTACCCTACACTAGTTATTGATGCCGACCCGCAACACAACCTTACTACGTATTTGGGATTAGAATTACAACCAAATCAACCGACTCTCTTAGAATTTCTCAAAAAATCTGTATCTTTCGAGGACACAATTTATCCAATTGAAGGGTCAGAAAATTTATTTCTCATTCCCGCTGACGATCAGCTTGATATTGCCAATGAATATTTAAGTGGTAGTGGAATGGGAGCTATGATGTTATCTCGTCGGTTAGAACCTTTAGCGAATACATTTAAGCTGTGTATAATCGATTCTCCTCCCCAAAGAAGCCAGATAGCGAAAACAGTAATTGGAGCAGCTAACTTTTTAGTAATTCCCGCAGAAGCCAATATCAAAGGATATGGCTCGTTAGTTCGTACCCTAGATTTATTGGATTCTATGCAAGAAATCCGAGCCACAACAGCTTCATTGATGGGGGTTATACCCTTTAGGGATAAATGGGTGGGACTAAATCAAACTCAAGAAAGCCGTTTGGCAGTAGAAGGAATGAGAGAAGAAGTAAAAGATTTAGTTCTTCCTTCGATTCGAGAATCAGAAAGATACAAACAAGCGATTAACAAACAGATTTCCTTAGAAAAACTAGGTTATCCAGAGCTTGAATATCCTTTTGATGTTTTGATTGAGAAAATCAAGGAGGAACTAAAATGAACGAAGATAATTTACTCAATCGACTACGGCAAAATCGTCAAAGGTCTAACGTTCCCAAGCGAGATGACCCTTTAATACCATCAGAGGATAAAGAACCTCAACAAAAACTAACCCCTACTGAAGCAGAGCCAAAGCAAGCAAGTTCGGACGATCTGACCCTTGTTAATTTAAAGGCAGAATTAGATAAATATCCCGAAACTAAACGCCATTCTGCCATTGTCTTAGAAAAAAAATTAGATATTGAGTTGACCAGATATTGTAAAGACAAAGGTATTACAGTAGAAACTTTTTTAGAAGCTGCTTGGACTGTTGCTACAGCTAACCCAGAACTCCTCAATCGAGTGACAGATGAGGCACAAATACGTTATAAGTCCCGCAAAGAAGCAGGAAGATTGAGAAGATTAATTACTATGCTATCGAAACACTCTTAAAAATTCGTCTACTACTATATATAAGTAGAGCATTGATTAACCCCTAGTTAAGAAGAATAATAAGCAATGAGCTTTAAAGAATTAATTCAAGCTGAATTAGAATTTCTTTCAGAGGATGAGTTACGAGAGTTGTATGATTTGGTAAAAAGTCGAAGCCAGAAATACAAAAACGACCATGATGATTTGGGTGAACTATTAGAACGCTGTAAGGTTAATACGGGAATCGAAGATCTTTCCTATCAGCACGATCATTATTTATACGGCACTCCCAAAAGGGAAGCTGAATAAATGAATCAAGTTTTTGTTGATACTGCTGCTTGGATTGCATTATTAAATATTGATGATCTTTGGCATCAAGAGGCACATAGACTGCGTTCAGAGTTAGTTAATAAAAATTATGTTTTCATAACAACTGATTTTATTTTGCTAGAGGTTGCTGATGCTCTCTGTGAGCCGATGTGTAAAAAAAATACGGCTGATTTTTTGCATAATGTTTACCAATTGAGGTCTACAAGGGTGATACCGTTAAGTCAAAATTTGTTTCAGGCAGGTTTAAGTTTATATGAAACAAGACTGGACAAGGATTGGGGTTTGACGGACTGTATTAGTTTCGTGGTGATGCAAAGAGAAGGTATTTTAGAAGCTTTTACTTCCGATAAACATTTTGAACAGGCTGGTTTTATTCGTTTATTAAAACCTAATAATTAAAACTTATTTTTTAGCCCAGGGCGATCGCCTTTTAATCCGCCTCAATCTCTTGATGAACATCCCCTTTCTCTACTGCGTCATAGTTGGGTTTCCCGACGTAATCATTCTCGGAGTCGGAGGATACGGGAGTTAACATCGAAAGACTAGCGATCGCTCCTTTAACTTGTTGGGGTTGAACTTCCAGATATTTGTACAGTTCATCGAGGGTGCGATGTCCTGAGATTTCTTGGATGACTCTTAGGGGTATACCTGCGTTGCTCATTTGGGTTAATGCCGTTCTTCTAAAGCTGTGGGTGCTTACTCCTTCTATACCTACTCTACGACAAGCTTCTCGTAAAATCCAACTGGCAGAGTCGGGGTGCAGGTGTCCTTTATTGTGTCTGCCTGGAAACAGATAGCCAGAAGGTTGGGGTGGTTTGTATTGTTTAAGCCGTACCTTTAAATCTTCTATTACGGGGAGAGTACGGGTTGCTAACTTTCCTTTGGTGTTACCTTTACGGATGAGGATAAGAGGACGAACTCTATTTCTGCTGTCGTATACGTCTTTGGTGTGGAGAGTACAGGCTTCATTGATGCGACAAGCTGTATAGAGACAGACGGCAAAGAGGGTGCGGTCTCTGACGGGGTTTAAGGTAAAGCCTTCGTTGAAAAGCAGTTGAATTTCGTATTGGGTGAGGATTTTGGCGCGACCGTGACGGTCTATTTTCATGTCAACTCTATCCTCCCCGAAACATAATTTTCGCTTTCTTTTTGTTGTAGTTTACTCTAATTGGTCTTGAAGATATCTGAGAAACTCAATAATTTCTTCATTACTTAAATAGAGACGACTGCTCACACCATACTTACTTTGGAGATAATTTTTACCATCTTCAATTGACCAATCTAATTTTTTCATGCACATAGAAATCTCAGCCATTACGGTATTCCAGTCGAATTTAATAATTGGTGCGGTTGAATCTGCTTCAACTTGAGCAAATAAATTGCCCTGACGAGTATTTTTCATCGTTTCTACTTGCTCTATTTCACTTTGAGTCAGCAGATTTTCAATTAGCCAATCGATTTCTATGGGGCTGACCTTATCGTTAGCTAACAACTTAATTAAATCGTTATTAGTCTGACAATTTAAAATTCTCTCTTTAACTTTGTTAGCTCGATTTTTTAAAGTCTGTTCATCTCCACTATTCCAGGGGTAAGTTGACCAATTAATAGTCGGGGTGATGTTATCCCACGTAGATGGGACAACCTCGGTGACAGCTTGAGGGACAACTGAGGTGACAGCTTCTATCCCTTGCTGTAACTGGTCAGTGACAGGGGTGACAACAAAAGAACAATTATTTAAAGGAAGATTAGATTTAACTTCCTGGGGTATTGTGCCAGTTGCCAGACTGTCACAAGGAGGTGAGAAGTTATTTTGATTTTCCTCGTTAGTTTGTTTTAGGTTGTCACCGTTGTCACCTTCCTTATTTTTCAATGGTTTCAGGTTGTCACCGAAGTTGTCATCCTGGTTGTCGCCCTGGTTGTCACCCGAAGAAGACGCGGTGAAGGGTGAGCTTGTGACACGGTGAATTTCTTTTCTCCCCTCTCCCCTCTCCGTTTCTCCCCTCTCTCCAGACCCCTCTAAAATTTCTTCTACAGTAGGTAGATTATCTAGATCCGTTCTGAGTCTCAACCCGCGAATTACTCTGACAGTTTTCCCAGCCATCTTGACCCTAGTTTTTTCTGCTGCCCAACCAAGAGTCTTAACTGTTAGTTCTAATAATTCAGCCGAGAAATTTTGTGGGGATTTAGCACTACGATTGGTTTGTCGGCAGTAAAGAGCATAGCTGCCGTAGAGAGTAGAAATAGCTGGGTCATAATCTTCTTCATCTCGCCATTCGCGACTATCACTGCCAATGCGACTAATAGCAGTGTTATCTTCTACTAGCCAATCATTAACCCATGCCGATAAAGCATCACTTCTAGTTTGCGATTCCCAGACTGTCGAATTAAGAGCTTGTTTACCCAATCCTTTTAATACTGCTTCTATTTCTGCTTCGGGAATATTGAGCAGGTATTGAGTCAAAGCTCCTAATTCTGGTTCAAATTCCTTCATCAAGTCTTTTTGCTGTTCTTTAGGACATTGATATTTAAAAGGAATCATAATCAAGCGACGAATTAGCCAACTGCCTAAATTAGTATGGAAGAGAGGAAAATTACTGTGAACCACCGTCAAGCCAGCAAAGACAAACTCAAAACCATTCTCGAATAACCTACGACCAGATAAATTATCCTGTCCCGTCATTCGCTTAAAGTTACTCATCCGTTTGGGTGCTTTGTCCTGGTCGGGGAGAACTACTAATCTCTTGCCAAAAATACGGGCTATTTCGTGCTTATCTTCCAAATCTGATAAATTGATCGTGACAGTATTTTCTGCGCCAATTAGAGCCGTGAGCAGGTTAGTAAAGGTAGATTTACCACTACCACCAGTACCAATTAAGTGGAGGAATTTCTGTAAGTCATTTCTTCCTCTTAACACCGCAGCAGCAAAACAAAGTAGTATTTGTTTGTGTTCTGAGTTCCCCAGAGTGGCTTGGTCGAACCATAGATTAATCTTGCTCCAACCTACATCGACTATGGTGTAATCCCTGGGCAGTTGCCAAGTTAATCTAAATCCTGGGCTATGGGGGTGAAGTTGACCTGTAGCTAATTCTAGAACTCCATTACGAAAAGGTAAGTATTGACTGGATGGGGTTTCCGACCATTGGCGAATATAAAGCTCTCGTTGTAATGTGCCGATAATATTATTGATATAACTATTACTGCCATAACCGACAATATTTCTCGCTTTGAGAATAGCGTGAATCTCGGCAGCTAAGTATTTTTCAGAAACAACTGTCCAAATACCTTCTGTTTCTAGGCTATAGGCTAGCCAGCTTTGTAATTCATCGCAATAAATCCAATGTTCGCGGTACTGTTCGGCTATTTTTGCGCCAATAATATCTGGTTTGGGTGGTTTGGGTTGGGAGAAAGCCGACTGACCATTTTCTTGATACCAACTCTCAAAAGGAATGGAGTTGGCGATTAGTTGTTGGCGAAATGCTTCTATTCCGTTCATTTGTATATAATCGTCTATGCCTTTACCAAGGTTTTCATCCCAGGGAGGGAGAAGATAAAGGGGAACTTTAAACTTAAGTAGAGCAGCAGCTAATTTAATCAAGGCTTGTTTCACTGCTGGCTTGGTCGATAAATCGGCATCAAAAGCCAAAATAAAGCCAAAACCTTGAGCTGCCAATCTTTCTAGGGCTGGAACTAGATAACGCTTGCCTTGGGGGTCATCTTTACTAGAGGTCAGACCCATTTCTACTCCTAATAAAGCAATAGTGGGAATGTCATGAGAGCAAGCAGAAATAGCCTTAAAGCCCCCTTCGGTAATCAAGATATAAGGATGCCCGTCGATTTGGTAACAGCGTTGTTTTAGGGCATCTAGATTAGTCCAATAGTATTTATCGTTGGGATGGGCTGGTAAGAGAGCATCATATTCATCTCCAGTTGCCGTACGATACTTAGGAGCTTTTTTACCTTGTTTATCAGCCCAAGGTTGATTAGGACGCAGTTGATATTGTCCGTTACTGCCTTCGATAACAATACAGGGGGATTTAGCTGGATATTTTAATAATTGTGAAGCTTCGCCAATTGTTGCCGAGTAACAGTTAGCTATTGTCCAGTCGGGATTAAGACCTCGTTCTTTCTGGGAGATATCGTGACCACAGCAGTGCTGATAGTCTTTGGCGGTTAATCGATTTGATGCAGTAGAGGAACTGGTTTGACTTGGGGGAGCTTGACAGACGCAAAATTCGTGGGTCACACTTGTCTGTTCCTGCCCATTTGAGGTAGGATTGTTCATAGGTAATACCTTCTTTTTTAAGAATACGCATCTGACCCAGCTATTAGGTGGAATTATTAGCTGGGTTTTGCGTACTTATTCATAAGTATAAACGTTAGGTTGCGAAAAATCGCAGCTAGCAACCGCAAAATTTATACTGAGAAAGTTAATATTTATGAAGAACCGATTTAGAAGGCGATCTGTTTAGTTCTTCCGATATTGTTTGATGTAAGGTAGCGCATCAAGATCGGCAACCAGAAAAGTTGGCCCTGCCTTATATGCTTTAAGTTTAGCAGGAGTACCACGTTGAGGATTTCCTGTTATGTCATATTGAATTTTACGAATTGAGCATTCTAATTCGGCTGCCAGTTCATCAATTGTCCAATATCCAGGAATTAGTGGCTCTTTCCGTTTTAGAGGTGGGTCAAAGTCTTGAGGATGCAGAACCATTGGTTCTGAAGTGGATCGAGAATCAGGCATTTTGACATCAGTAGAACAGGACTGACTACCCCTATCTTATACGGAATTTTGGCGACCCGATAGGAAAAGGACAAAAAAACCACGCTGGCTAGCAGAAAAATATCCTGGTAGATATGTTGTCATAGCCACTACCAATGTCAAACACCTGAGTCGCTTTACCGAAGCCAAAGAATGGCTTGACATTGATTTTTAACATCAAGCTTTGGGACAATCCAATCTTGGCTCAGACCAAAGAACGAGTTGTAAGAATTTCGCCCTTCTTCTAAAGGTTTAATGGCAGATAGAGGAACAGTAACAACAGCAATAGATTCTCCGTAAGCATTAAATATTTCTAAGATACAACCATTTTCATCACCACTAGGACTCAGAACAAAGTCCACTAGAGTAGCAACATCCCCTGCTTTTAAATTATGTTGGGGTAAATCAAGAGTCAAGACTACTTCTTTATATAGTTCAAGGTTCATCATCGATATTACTCCTTTCTAGGTTTTAGGGTAATAAACTGAAATTGATTATCAATTTTTCGAGAGTAGCCAAATGGTAGTTACTGATAGCTTAACGTTATTAGTGCCAATTAATTCTCCTTCAACACGATAAAATGTGCCATATTCATTCCGATCATCTTCTACAGCTTCAACTGATTCAATTAGATTTTCAATAGCTGTTTTTAATGCTTGCCAATTTTTATTAGTGAATCCAGCTTGGGCTAAGAATTTAGATTGATCGTTTCTTGGTTTAAAAACGAGTAAATATTTGGTAAGTTTAGGTTCGGGAATAATCGCATCAAAAGGAATTTTCATTAATTACTTTCTCTGCGATGGGGGAACAATCCAGAAAGTACATTTAGGATTCTTATCATTGCGACACTTGATGAGGCGGTCTAGATTCCAACCCATGATTTCGCGACCCATGACATTAATAGTACTATTATATTTAATGGACATTAACCGCCAACTCACGCCAAAACCAATCAACCCCGCTATCAGCAAAGCCCATAAAGGGGAAATCCAATCAGCCAACTTAATCCAAACAGTATCTTGCTGAAGCTTTTTAATAACTGCCCCCGAACGATTAACTTCTCGACCCGCCTGTTTCAACTCTTTAATATTCTGCCCAGTTTGCTCTAATAAATGTTTTAAAACCACTTCATTGGTCTGTCTATCCGCTTCGACAACAGCGCGGAGAGCCTTGATTTCTTCTTTCAATTGTTCAGTTTCAGTACGAGCCTGCCTTGCTTTAGCCAGGGTTTCACTATTAGCTTCAGCAATAGCAGAAGTAGCAGCCATTCCCGCTTCTTTAATATCGGATACACATTTATCGCTAACAATCTCTAGATTCTTCTTAATAGAATCAGCCTGTTGTTGTTGTGTTTCTTTAATCCGAAGGGTGGCATCTGTTATCTCTTCTAAACTCCGAGCATTCTGAGTTTTCCATTCGGTTAAAAGCATAGACAACTCGGCTGGAGCAGCTTCTAAAAACACCCGCATCTGTCCCGTCAAAGCTAAGATTAAAAACATCGGGTCATCAGCTTCTAGACCACTTACATTAATAATCTCATAAACCTTAGCTCTAACTTCAGGAGACTCCGACGACAAAATCGCATCCAAAACCTCACTCGCCTTCCCGTTTAGTCTACTCATAGTCTATCCCCAATACTTCTCAGTTAATAAATACGGCTTTTCTTATCAGATTAAAACAAAGGTATTGGGGTCAAAAGAAAAAGATTGATTCGGTAAATCTTTTTCTTCTTTTACCCTACGCGTGGATACTATCTCTATGCAGTTGATGATTCATCCTTCCATACTCCTGTGCTATCAAAAGCACTATAAGCAGCCTTCAAGAAATTAACTACCCGTTGTTTACCTAAAATCCCAAATCCTTTATATTCTCTCGCTTCATCAAACTTTAAACGATTTTGATTAATCTTATATCTTTCGCTATAACCAAGTTTAGGAAAATCTATTACCTTGACTCGATACTTTTTAATTAACGAATGTACATCATCATCCTCTTCAATTGGCGACCAATCATCACAAAGTCCATTATTTCTAACTAGGATATGAGTAATTTGGTCTTCATAGCAATTGAGAGAAGCCACAAATAGCTTGATACTGTCATACTCACCATTGCAGACAAACCATTTACAAAAATCCACTCCATAATCCTTACCCAGTTTAAGTAATTGGTTGCGATCGATCCAAGCCTTCATCGCTCGATGAACCTGAGAAGGTAAAGAGACAATCACTGGTTTTTCGACTGCTATCTCAAAGATACGGTCTGCTTTATTTGCTTGTTTCTCATCTTCAGTCAAAACAGCATACTGACATATATCTTTATAGACCCCAGCTACATCTGGATTAGACCTATCTGTTTCCACGGCTACAAAAGGTAAATTTCTATCTAAGCAATACTGAATCATTGTCTTAGCGATAAAAGACTTACCAACCCCTCCCTTCTCACCATCTAGCCAATGAATTGTTGCCATAGTATCCTCTAGTATTGATTGAA
>JBFRWK010000153.1:0-36486 GCA_051439545.1 Xenococcaceae cyanobacterium
AGTGGTCAAGGAAAATTAATCAACTCAGACGTTAACGGCTCGTACAACATTTTACGAAAAGCATTCCCAAAAGCCTTTGCTGATGGGATAGAGAGCTGTGTAGTTCAGCCTAGGTTGGTAACACCAACTAAAGAAAAAATGAAGGGAAAGGCTGAAATGCCTTTTATGGCTGCGTAATATTTGCCTATATTTTTTCTAACTATACTCATTTCTTACGCTCAGGATATCCAGTCAGAGCGTGTTGATACTAAAAAGAAAGAACTAATTGGAAACTTTTATCAGAGTGGAAGGACTTGGAAGAAAGAAGCAGAACTGGTTAATAGTCATGATTTTCCCCAAGATGCGATCGCATCTTGCCGTTCCTTATGGAATTTATGACAAGCGCCCATAATCAAGGATATGTATATGTGAGGACTTCTGCGGATACATCGGAATTCGCTGTGGATGCCATTAATTGGTGGTGGCAACACCCAGATCGTCCACGCTTTCAGCGAGAGGATAAATTACTGATTCTCTGTGATGCTGGAGGTAGTAATGATTATCGCCACCCTCTATCTTCGGCTTAGAAGTTCTGAATTTATCGTCTGCTAAAAATCCGAAGTTAATTTTGGACGAGTTAGGAGTCGTCCAAACAGCGATCGCTTTGCTTAAAATAGTTATTAGTTTTTAATCTTTGCTATAAGCTCATAAAATCAACAAATTGAGCTAAACTTCGCTACAATGCCAACAGTAGCCCTAATTTCTGGTAATCATGAGCCAAACTCAAGTTGATTTCGCTTCTATTCAACTAGACGATCCGACCTTAGAGCAAGTAAAGGCAGAATATCAAACCATTAATGATGCTTTAGATAGAGCGCAAACTAGGACAGAGTTAGAACAAGCCTTACAGAAATGGGATGATTTACTTCGTCGTCTAGAAAGCTGGACTTCTTTAACTTCATTACATTTTAGTCAAGATACTCGCGCCGAAGATTATAAAGAAGCCCAAGAATATAGTAATGAGCTACAACCAAAACTAACTGCTTTAGCAGTCGAGATGAAACGAAAGCTACTAAGTAGTGAAAAAAGAGCAGAATTAACCGAAATTTTAGGGAAACAAGCTTTTAGTTTATGGGAGGCTGATGTTACTACTTTTGAGCCTGTAATTGAAGCAAATCTAGTCGAAGAAGCAAAATTAGTCAATAAATATGTAGAATTAATCGCCTCAGCAGAGAGCGAATTTGCAGGAAAAACCTTAAATCTTTCTGGACTTCGTAAATATACCCAAAATCGCGATCGCTCTATTCGTTACCAAGCCGAAACAGCCCGTTGGAACTTTTTTAGGGAAAATCAAGAGCGTTTAGACGAAATTTACGATAAATTAGTTAAATTACGCCACCAAATGGCACAAAAGCTCGGCTACAATAATTATATTGGACTGGGCTACAAACGAATGCAGCGCATCGACTATACAGAAGCAGATGTAGCTAATTACCGCGATGAAGTAGTCAAAGAAGTTGTCCCCCTAGCGCAAAAAATTATTGCTCAAAAAGCAGAAAAACTGAATATAGACAAAGTGTACTTTTGGGATGAATCTGTATTCGATCTGCAAGGAAATCCTACTCCCAAGGGTGAATATGATTGGATGATTCAACAAGCACGACAAATGTTTGATACCATGCATCCAGAGTTAGGTAATTTCTTCAAAATGATGGTTGAAGGAAATCTTCTCGATCTTAAAAATCGTCCTGGAAAAGCGGGGGGTGGTTTTTGTACGAGCTTTCCTAGTTATGACGTTCCCTATATCTTTGCTAATTTTAACGGGACTAAAGATGATGTAGAAGTATTTACTCATGAAATGGGTCATGCTTTCCAAAATTGGCAGAGTCGCAATCTTCCTATAATTGATTATCTCTGGCCTACTTATGAATCTTGTGAAATTCACTCGATGAGTTTAGAATTTCTTACTCGATCGCAGATGGATAAGTTTTTCGGTGCTGATGCCGATCGCTTTTGTCAAATTCATTTAGCCGAATCTATCCTATTTCTACCCTATGGCTGTGCCGTAGACCATTTTCAGCATCTCGTGTATGCTAAGCCTGAAGCTACACCCCAACAACGCAAGCAAATGTGGCAAGAAATGGAAGCTCGTTATCTGCCCTGGCGAAACTATGGCGATTTAGCTTATCCAACTCAAGGCGGTTTATGGCAAGATAAACAACATATCTATTGTTATCCTTTTTATTACATCGACTATACTCTGGCTTTGTGTTGTGCCATGCAGTTTTGGGTTAAAGCAGAAACAGATTATGAAGGAACTCTAGCAGAATACATCGCTCTTTGTAAACGTGGGGGTAAAGCACCTTTTCAGACGTTAGTGCGATCGGCTAATCTCGTATCGCCCTTTGAATCAGGATGTTTAGCTCGAGTAGTTGAGTCCGCACGGGAATTTTTAAAGCTTTAGAGCGAGGGCTTAATGATTGAATAGAGTAGTTTAGTTACTTAGGCGATCGACTTACCGCTTACCCAACCTACAAAATCAGCGACTATCTTTTTTGAAGTACAAAATACCTTTTATTTTTTTAATAGATTAGAATACTAATTTATTTATATTTTAAGGACAACACTAGCCTAACTAGAGGTAAATATATAGTGTGTTAACCTTTTGTGTAAGTAAATTTATCTAGATTCAGAGCAATATTACAATTAGTTAGGCAGATTGAGTAGGATATATGAGTCTCAAGCAAGGAGAAATAGTAGGTAGATACTACCGAATAATTGATAGCTTAGGCGAAGGGGGATTTGCCACAACATATCTGGCTGAAGATTTAGGCAAATTGACTAAACCTCCTTGTGTTGTTAAGGAAATTAGACCTTCAGAGCAATTTAAACCAAAAGAACTTAAAAAGCGTTTTGAAACAGAAGCTAGAACTCTAGAACTTTTGGGTCAACACGAACAGATACCCCGTCTAGATAAATGTTTTATTAACGATAATAAATTTTATTTAATTCAAGAATATATATTTGGTTGTAGTCTTAACGAAGAAATTATTCCAGGTAAAAAATTACCAGAAGAAGAAGTTATTAAACTGTTACAAGAAATTTTAAAAATATTGCAATTTGTCCATGAGAATCAGGTTATTCATCGAGATCTTAAACCATCCAATTTAATTCGTCGCGTAGATGGCAAGATTTTTTTAATTGATTTTGGTGCAGTCAAAGAAATTAGTACTCTAGCAATTACCAAATCTGGGAGGATCGATCGAACTATTGCCATTGGTACTCCAGGTTATATAGCTCCAGAACAAGCTCATGGTAATCCTCGCCCCAACAGCGATATTTATTCTGTGGGCATCATTGGAATTCAAGCCCTCACGGGATTAGACCCTAATAATTTTCCTTCCGATCCCCAAACTAATGAAAAAATTTGGAATTATTCTGTATCCAATAAAGGAACAGTTCGAGTCAGTCCCAATTTAGAAAGAATTCTTAACAAAATGGTGCGTTATGACTGTAAATATCGCTATCAGTCTGTCACAGAAGTCCTGACAGATTTAGAGAATTTAACTAAACCCGATGGGATTGTTGTTTATAATCCCCTAATCAAAAAAACATCTTTTTTTCCTATCTGGGCTTCGGTAATAGCTGTCTTAGGAGCTATTGGTGGTCTGAGCTTGTTAATAAGCACATTGGTAACAGAAAGAGCCTTAACCAACTCAGGTATAACTCAAAATAATTCTCGCGCTCTCAATAGTAGAAAAGAAATCGTTAGGGGAAAATCTAGCCAGGATCGTTCTTTAAGTGAAGGAGAACGTATTCTAGATACTAATTTCATTACCCCTCAAAAAGAAAGAGGATCTAGATTATTTGCCCAAGGTAATTATAAAGAAGCTCTCACCGCCTGGCAAAATTCTTGGGCGCAAGAGACAAAAAAAGACCCAGAAACTTTAATTTATTTAAATAATGCCTTTTTAGAAGCAGAAAATGCAGACTATTATACTATTGCTGTAGTTGCTCCGATTAACTCTAAGCCCGGTACGGATGTCAAAAATTCCGACATGGCTAGAGAAATTATGCGAGGAGTAGCTCAGGCACAAACAGAAATCAATTTAGATTTGGCAAACGGTTGGGAAGAGTTACCTGGTGGGGATTTTTTACCAAAGAAAGGTTTGGGGAAAAAAGGACTTAAAGTAGTAATCGCCGATGATGTCAATATTGCTCAGGAAGCACAATTAAGAGCAGAAAGTCTGGTTAAACGGGAGGATATTTTGGCGGTTATCGGTCATTATAGTAGCGATATGACCCTAGCTACAGTAGATATTTACAACGATAATCAACTAGTCTTAATTTCTCCTGGCAGCACCACAGAAGACTTGAGCAAAGAACCTAGAGAATATTTTTTTCGGACTGTCCCTAGTATTCGTACCAAAGCCGAGTATTTAGCTATTTATTTGATTAGCAACGGGCTAAAACAAGCAAATGTTTTTTATAACCCCGAAAGTACCTATACTAGGTCTTTTTGGGAAGAATTCACGCGGATTTTTAGCGAACAAGGAGGAACGATAGTTGCCTCTAATGATTTTTCTCAACCAAATTTTAATGCTAGAGAAGCCATCAAACAGGTAGGAAATAAAGAGAAAACGGCGATTATTTTACTTCCTGACGACCAAGTTACTCATTCGTTATCTAACTCGATCGAACTTATTAGAAATAATCAGGGTCGTCATTGGATCGCAGGAGGATGGGCTTTATATAGCCCCAGAATTCTCCAATTAGGTCAATTAAAGCTATTTGACAAGTTTGTTATCTCTGTCCCCTGGCATCGTTTGAGTAGCCTTAACGAAGAGTTTACTCAAGACAGTTATCAATTGTGGAAAGGTTTTGTTAGTCCTCGTACTGCCCTATCTTATGATGCTACTCGTGCAGTCATTGAAGCTTTAGAAAAAGATAATAAACCGACAAGGAAAAAGATCAAAGAGATTCTCGCAGAGCCTAATTTTGTAACAGAAGGAGCTACAGGAAAAATTCAGTTTAATGAGTACGGCGATCGCTTCGATCCTCCTGTTGTCTTAGTAGAAGTAATATCTTGTCCGAATCAACAGTATGGTTTGGCTTTTGCCCCCGTCGATAGTAATCAATGTGAAAACTGAAATTTATACCCTTGACTTTTAGGGTTATTCTCTTTTAGGTTTCTAGGATAGATCGATCGCTATGGTATAGAAACCAATGTCTACGAGAAATTTTTCTGACCCAACTGCTTCGGGTATTTCCCCTAAACGTCAAATCGATATCCTGACTATTTTTCGTCTGGGGTTATTTAATCTGGGATTAGGGTTAATGGCAGTATTAACTCTAGCTGTACTTAACCGAGTGATGATTAGTGAGTTGGGTATTCCTGCTACTATTACGGCGGGAGTTTTAGCTCTTGCTCAGTTCGTTTCTCCTGCCAGAATTTGGTTTGGGCAATTATCTGACTCTAAACCTATATTCGGACTCCACCGTACTGGTTATGTCAGAATCGGGTCAGTTATCTTTGGTATAGCCGTATTTTTCGCAGTACAAGCAGTTTGGCAATTAGGAGCTATTGTTAGAGCTAATGGTACATGGTTATGGAATGCACAGACTATAGGCTGGACTGCGGTACTAGCACTAATTATGGTAATTTATGGTCTGGCAGTTAGTTCGAGTTCTACGCCCTTTACTGCTTTACTGGTAGATATCTCCGAAGAAGAAAATCGCTCCAAAATCGTCGCCGTAGTTTGGTCGATGTTGATGGTAGGTATCGTTATTGGCGGGGTGAGTGGCAGTATCATTCTCAGTAATATTAACCCTGGAGGAGCAGAAGCACAGACAATTCCTCTAGCTAATTTGCAAGCACCGATTAATTCTGTCTTTGGGGTTGTACCTTTTTTAGTTATTGCCCTAGCAACTGTTGCTACTTGGAGAATAGAAAAAAAGTATTCTCATTTCTCTTCTCGCTCTCTTGCTACTAATCGTGAAGATAGTATGGGTTTTGGTCGTGCTTTTAAAATTTTAACCGCTAGCCGACAAACAGGTATATTTTTCTCTTTCTTATGTTTGTTTACTATTAGTTTGTTTATGCAAGAAGCAGTACTAGAGCCTTATGGGGGAGAAGTTTTTGGAATGTCTATTGGCGATAGTACTCAATTAAATTCTTTTTGGGGTATTGGTATCCTTTTAGGCTACAGTACTACGGGATTTTGGGTTGTTCCCCGTTTTGGTAAAAAATTAACCACTAAAGTTGGCTGTTTGTTAGTTGCGGTATGTTTTCTTTTGATTATTTTGGCAGGGTTTACGCAACAAGAAATTGTCTTAAAAATAGCTATGATTTTATTTGGGATTGCAGCAGGAATGGCTACCATTGGCGGTATTAGCCTGATGCTCGATCTTACCGCAGCCGAAACCGCAGGTACTTTTATCGGTGCATGGGGACTCGCTCAAGCCATGTCCAGAGCTTTAGCTACTGTAGCTGGTGGAATTGTACTCGATATCGGTAGAGTAATTTTTACCGAGCCAATTTTAGCTTATGGATTGGTTTTTGCTCTTCAAGCTTTCGGTATGATTTTAGCGATTTTGATGCTCGATCGAATAAATGTCCGAGAATTTCAAAAAACAACAAATGAAGCAATTGCTATGGTTATGGAAGGTGATTTAGATGGTTAAATAGTGGAAACAATCGAGACATTTTTCGATTGGAATCTAAGCAAAAGGAATAAAAATAATAATTGACTCTAGGATATTGCCATGATTCGTGTGTTGGTAGCAGATGACCAGAATTTAATTAGACAAGCATTACAAATATATTTAGAAAATGAAGGGGATATCCGAGTTATTGTCAGTGTTGATAATGGGATCAAAGCGATCGAAGAAATAGAAAAGCATAATCCTGATGTAGCCGTAATCGACCTAGAAATGCCTGGAATCGATGGCTTCACTACTATTAAAATTATTTGTCAGCGTTTCCCGCAAACTAAAGTATTAGTACTCAGTTCCCACGATACTCCAGAATATATTAATCAGGCTCTACAAGCTGGTGCTAACGGCTATATGCTCAAAAATAGTTCTGCTGAAGAACTCGCTAATGTTATTCGTTCTGTTGCTCAAGGATATTTTCAATTAGCCCCAGGACTATATGAAAAAATATCTAAAAACCTGGGTACTAATAATAGCGATCGAGGGGAATTTTTAGAACAGCAATTACAAGAAAATATAGCGGATATAGAAGTTAAACTTACTCAATTAATCGATTCGGAAAATAACCAGCTACGAGAACAAATAAATCAACAGATAGATTCAGAAATCAACAAAATTAGAAATGAAATATCAATAGATATTGATGTAAATTTAAATGATATTAAAGCAGAAGTCGAGCAAGGATTAAGAGTATTTCAACAAAAAGTATTTCAACAAATGCAAGACGAATGGAATTCTTTTAGAGGTCATATCGAAAATCAGGGCTTGAGTAATTTGAATAATAGTTTGCAAGAACAAAAAATGATTCGGGTTCAGTTAATGCAACTAAGAGAATCTTACCAACAACTAGAAAATAAAGTAGGTACTTTGTACAAAATTTTTATTATCTCTTTGTTGGCAATAATTGTGATGTTTTTAATTGTTAGTTTATAGGACGAGCTAGCAACTCAGGAAGGGAGCATAAATTGGATTTTTTTTAACCAAGACCACTACCTAAAATAAATAAACTAAAAAGAGTACCGCTATTAAAAAGACTATGGAGTAACATCGGCGCAAGAAGATTGCGCGATCGCGTATAAACAAATCCCAAAATCATCCCTAATACAGTTAAAGGTAGCACTTCAGAAAGACTTAGATGAGCGATCGCAAAAATTAGACCGCTAATCAAAATTGCCCCCCAAACTGGCACGTAACGAGTGAGAGAAGATAAGAGAAAGCCTCGGAATAAAGTTTCTTCAAAGATAGGTGCAGCAATAGAAGCAGTGATAAAAAAGATAGATAGAGCTACTGTATCTTGTGCTTGAAGTGCCAGAAATAATAAAGGATTACTCCCTCCTTGTCCTTGCCATATTTGTTGGTTAATTAAAGATACTAACAATACCAAAGGTAGAGCGACTAAATAACCACCAAATCCCCATAAAAACCAGTTGCTAGCAAACTTAAATTTAAACCAATTTTCAGGTAAAGGGAAAAATGACTTAATTGATAAATATAAAACTGTAAGTCCGCCAACCGACATCAAAACATAGGTAAAGAAAACATATAAAGCCTTAATCCTAATACTATAATCCGCGGGATTAAAACCAGATATGCCAATAATAAAAGGCAAGAGAAATTGTCCTATAAAGAAAAACCCAACAACTAAAACTTGCCAAATAATTTCCCAATCCCAAGGCGTTGTCCAAGGAGTATTACTATTAATTGCTAAAATAGCTTTTTCTTTTTTCCAGAGCCATTGAAATAAGAGAAAAATTAATAAGAGAAATCCCGTAATTCCCCCCAAAAAAGGAAGGCTACTAATTAGAGATAACTTAATCAAAGCTTGTAGAGCTAAATTTTCTTTTTTAGTTTGGAGATCGGCTAGATCGGCCTGACGGTTTTCGCTAATATATAATTTCTCTAGTGCGCGATCGCGTAGCCAACCATCTAAATTACTACTAATAATTGATTCTGCTTGCTCTGTAACTAAAGATGGTTCGGACCATAAATTTTTGAGGACTTTTGCTGTTTGCACAAATTTAGCTGGAGCATTTTCTGTTGGCTCTAGAATTTTTTCCCAAGTAGATATTGCTCGATCTGTTTTTCCTCGGGCAGCCTCCAAAATACCAATTTTAAGCTCTAATTCACTAATAAAATTATCGCTCTGTTGAATTTGCTTAGTCAATTCTGCTTGTTGAAGAGCAATAGCCCGAGTGTCTCGATCATCGGTAATATTTTCTAGATTAGAGCGATCGGTTGTTGCTTTAGTTTCTAGTTGCTTCAGTTGGGTTTTAAAGTTGTCACGGCTGGTAATTGCTTGTTCGCGAGTCTTTTGATATTGTTTCTCGGCTGCTACGAGCGGTTCTTTGCCCACAAGAGAATCTAAAGTACTGCGGAGGTTAGTTTCTTCTGCTTCTACAGGATATTCGCTTATGTAGAGAACTAAATTAGTTTGATATAGTTCTAAGCGATTTGCAATCTGCGGTTGGGATAAACTACTTCCCAAAGAAGACAAAACTTGGACTAAGGCTAAAATTGTTAACAAGGCTAGAATTAACCTTCTAATGAGCATCGATCCTCCAAAGGCAATGAAAGTAAATATCTTGTCATTATCTCATTTCTCTAATTTTTCCGACATTTTAACTCGAGCAGATTGCGGAAAATGCTATCATCCAATTTGGATGACCGTTACCAGTAAAATTAATTGGGAGGCTTAGAAGGTTGACTACTCGCGTTATTATCGTACGTCACGGACAAAGCAGTTATAATGCTCAAAAGATAATTCAAGGTCGTTGCGATGAGTCAGTTTTAACCGAAAAAGGGATGGCTGATGCTCGACTAGTCGGTCAAAATCTAGGTCAGATTGAAATTAATGCTTTTTACTGTAGTCCCCTGCAAAGAGCCAAACAAACTGCTGAAATTATTCACGGCTATTTGAATAATCCCCCCGCGCTACAGCCAACAGAAAAATTAATGGAAATCGATTTACCTCTGTGGGAAAAACTAAAAAAAGCAGAAGTAGCCGAACAATATGCTCGAGAATATCGCCAATGGAAAGAAAACCCCCATCAATTCAAAATGATTTTAGCCGACGGTACAGAGCATTATCCCGTTCTTTCTCTCTATCAACAAGCAGAACAATTTTGGCAAGAAATTATTCCCCAACACCAAGGGCAAACTATTTTAATTACTGCCCATAACGGTATCAATCGCTGTTTGATTATGTCTGCTATTGGTATTGGGGCCGATCGCTATCATTCTATTCAGCAGTCTAATTGTAATGTTAGCGTATTAAATTTTACTGGCGGTTATGGCTCCTCAGTACAGCTAGAATCGCTTAATCAAACCTCCCATGTTGGTATGGCTTTACCTTCTATGCGTAACCCCCATCAGGGGCCTCGTTTACTCTTAGTTCGTCACGGGGAGACACAATGGAATAAAGAATCGAGATTTCAGGGAATTAAAGATATTCCTCTCAATGAAAACGGTAAGGCACAAGGAAAAAAAGCTGCGGAATTTCTTAAAGATATCGAGTTAGACTTTGCGGTAACTAGCCCGATGTTACGTCCTAAAGAAACAGCGGAGTTGATTTTAGAATATCATCCCCAAGTTACCTTAGAATCTAAGCCGAAACTCCAAGAAATTTGTCATGGTTTGTGGGAAGGCAAACTAGAATCAGAAATTGAAGCCGAGTTTCCTGGTTTATTAAATCAGTGGAAAGAAGCCCCAGAAACCGTTCAAATGCCAGAAGGAGAAAACTTACAACAAGTTTGGGATAGAGCGATCGCAGCTTGGCATAAAATTGTCGTAGAACATAGTAATTCTGATTCCCCTCAGACTGGTATTGTCGTAGCTCACGATGCTATTAATAAGGTAATTCTTTGCTACCTTTTGGGCTTAAAACCAGATAATTTTTGGAATATAAAACAAGGTAATGGGGCAGTTAGCGTAATAGACTATCCCCAAGGTGCAGCAGGTAAACCAGTTTTACAAGCGATTAATATTACTACTCATCTAAGTGGCGGAATTTTAGATCGGACTGCTGCGGGGGCTTTGTAATAAGTTAGGTTAGAACCGCTCGCGAAGGTTCTATATTATATTCTCAAGATGAAAACTAAAGGACATGGTGCTTGAATTTAATTTAAGCCCGTGAATTGTCCGTTTGGTTTCATATTAGATGCGGTTTAGTTTGAGAAGTTTCAGTTATGAATTTAGATTTTTTAGAAATACAAATTTTAAATAATACATTAGGTGATTATTTTCTTGCTTTATTAATTATCTTGTGTAGTATATTAATAATTAAATTATTACGCAGTTTGGTTATTAAAAATCTAAAAAAATTTGCTGCTAGCACCACTAATCCTTTCGATGATGCCATCATTATAATTCTCGAACGTAATTTAATCCCTATTTTTTACTTAGGTAGCTTTTATGTTGCAGTTAGTAATTTAAGTTTACATCCTATTCTCGATCGCGCGATCGAAGTATTGGTAATAATTGGTTCGTGTATTTTAGGAATTCGATTAGTTGCTACTTTAGCCGAATATGTCTTAAAAATATACTGGATTACCTATCATCGCGATAATCCTAATGTAGAACAAAGTATCAATGCATTAATACCAGCAATTAGAACAGTTATCTGGGTAATTGGGATTATTTTTATTCTGGATAATTTAGGTTTTGATATTTCTGCGGTAGTTGCCAGTTTGGGCATTGGAGGTGTGGCGATCGCTTTAGCTTCTCAAGGTGTATTACAAGATTTGTTTAGTTATTTTTCGATTTTGCTCGATCGACCTTTTGAACTAGGAGACTTTATTATTGTTGGGGATTATTTAGGTACAGTAGAATATGTCGGGATTAAAACTACTAGGCTTAAAAGTATTAGTGGAGAACAAATTGTTATTGCTAATACTGACTTAACAAGCTCTCGTATTCGTAACTTTAAACGGATGAGAGAAAGAAGAATAGTTTTTAATTTTGGTGTTGTTTATGATACCAATACAGAACAATTAAAAATGATTCCCCATCTGATCGAACAAATTATTAAAGAAACAAAACATACCAAGTTCGATCGCGCTCACTTTGCAGGTTACGGAGATTTCAGTTTAGATTTTGAAGTTGTTTATTTTATTGATAGCAATGATTACACTCAATATATGAATTCCCAACAAGAAATTTATTTAAACATCAAAGCTGCATTCGCTCAACATAATATTCAGTTTGCTTATCCCACACAAATCAATTATTTAAAGGCATTATCTTCTAATTCAGTTGATAGAGAGGGAGCTTAGATAAGAGAAAAAAGAACAGAAAACTGGTAGGGGTAATTAATAAATTATCCCCAGTATTTATTAAAATTCTCCTTTCAACTTAATGCATTATTATAGCCATATATTACAGATATTCAATTACTTTACTTATAATTAGCAAATAAGCTTTCTACTTCTTGGCGACGACGGCGATTTATATTATTATTTCTAATATCAGCTTCAGAGCTTGCGATCGCTTCATCTAAATTCATATTTAAAGCATCTAACATTAAACATTAAACAAGCTTCTCGAAGGCGCGATCCTGATTTTTCTCTAGTTTCTAAATCGGGTATTTTATTATTATTTATATCAAATCCCAGTTATTTTTAGTATTTTTTCAATCACAATAAATCTATAAATTCATCAACGGTTAAGTCGGCTTTACTAATCAAACTTCTTAGCAAGCCAGGAGCTAAAATTGATTTATTGGGAACAGACAAAGTATAAATAGAACCCTCTTTAGTCATAATTATATGACTTCCTCGCTGGCGAGAAACTTCCCATCCTAATTTTTTGAATACTTTAACCGCATCTTTTCCTGAAACTCTTGGTAATTTAGGCACTGATTGGAACTTCTATTTCTAAATATTCTGTTGTTAATGGTAATCCTTTTTCTTTTCTAACTTCTAAACACAATTGAATTGCTTCTTGAATATTAGTTAAGGCTTCTTCTTTTGTTTCGCCTTGACTCATGCAACCTGGAATAGTAGGACATTCAATCACATACCATCCTTCTTCATCTTGATATATTGTTACTGGAAATTTCATGATTTTTTTGTCAATTATAATTAAAACTCTCCTCTCAACGCACTATTACATCGATCGCAGATAGTAGGAGCGTATGCAAAAATAGCAATACTTGAAAAATAATTTCAAAGCGCGATTACTCTTTTCCTAATACAATTAGACACTAATACTAGCATCTTCTGATAAAGGATAAATAGTTATAACAATACTCATCCCGACTTCAGCTATTTTTTGAACAGTGGTGGGTTTAAGTTCAGACCTATAATATCTTGGTAATGTACCACTTTCATAGCCTATATCTAGTATTCGATCGTCACAATTATCCCAAATTGCACGAATATCATCGGGAAGTCGAGCGACAAGATTGCAAAAGTATTCTGCTGTTAAATTAGCATCAACAACATTATCGTTTATTTCCAAAGATGCAAAGTAATAACTTTCCTTACTTTCTTGATGTAGAACATAAACTTTGTTTCCAAATGCTTTGATAATTGGAGCAATATCTTCTTTTGATTTTATGTCTAAGTCTGTATTTAAATATTGGATATTCATCAAAGTTTTCTTTTAAACTTAGCTTTAAGATATTCAAGCTATATTAGCAGAAATGAAAAAATATCGGGGTACTATTGAAGGTGGAATTTGCGTTCGTCGGGTAGAAAACTTTAGGGAGCAGGTCAGTTTTGTTAGAACAAGTGAACTAAATGAGGAAAAGCGATCGATTAAGTTCGGAGTTCGGAGTTCAGAGTTCGGAATATTTCGTATCTCACCTATTTGAGAAAGGCTATACAAGATTAGAATCAGTAGCAGTTGCTTCATTTATTACATAAAAAAGCTGTTTTTGTAGATTGAATATAGTAACTAATGTTTCTTCCGATAAATTTGCCATTCAATTAAATTACTAAATCTAGTGTTAGGGATAACTTATAAATTACCCCTACAACTAACTAATAATTAAAACTCTCCTTGCAAAGCAGCATTACATCGATCTTTTAGAAAGTCATTTAACTACTTTTCTTATAATTAGCAAATAAACGTTCTGCTTTTTGGCGACGACGACGATTTATACTATTGTTTCTAATATCAGCTTCAAAACTAGCTATAGCTTCGTCTAAAGTCATATTTAAAGCATCTAACATTAAACAAGCTTCTTTAAGGCGCGATACTGATTTTCTTCGAGTTTCTATATCGGGTATTTTCTTATTGTTCATGATAAATCCCAGTTATTTTTAATTTCTTGAATACTAATTTCTAAAGCATCAACTGTTAAATCTGCTTGCTCAATTGCTCGATACAATAATTCTAACTTACTTCGATCGATAGCAGGTTGAGTTTCTGCGATGTTCAAAGATAAACGAAAAAGGCGAGTATAAGCATCTCTAGCACGTTCTCTAATATTTGATAATTCTTCTAGTTCGGGAAGAGTTTCGGCAGTTTCGCTGTATTGTTCTACAAGATTATAATCAGTAGCAGTTGCTTCATTTATTACATAAAAAAGCTGTTTTTGTAGATTGAATATAGTAACTAATATTTCTTCCGATAAATTTGCCATTCAATTAAATTACTAAATCTAGTGTTAGGGATAACTTATAAATTACCCCTACAACTAACTAATAATTAAAACTCTCCTTGCAAAGCAGCATTACATCGATCGCAAATAGTGGGATCGTCTTTAAAACTACCAACACTCAAAGAATAATTCCAGCATCTTTCGCATTTCTCACCATCAGCTTTAACAATAGCAATAGAAACGTTATCGGATTGACTCTTATATTCTGCTTTTTCGATCGCATCGATACTATCTACTAACTCTACTTGAGAAGAGAGGAAGAAATAACGCAATTCATCAACAGATTTAGGGTTTAAAGAGTTAGTTGGGTTAAACTCAGAGAGTTTATTTTTTAGTTTAGTATCGGCAAGATAAAGTAATACTTTAGCATCCAAAGAAGAACCGATCGCTTTATCTTGTCTGGCTTCTTCCATTACCTTATTTACTTCATCCCGTAGTCTACGAATGGTATCCCAAAATTGTACGGGCGAGTGGTCATTCGCCCCTACGGGTTGTTTCCATTCTTCTTTAGTTTCTACCCAACCAGATTCAAAAACAGACTTATAACCAGTATCGTAAGGAATAGATTGCCAAATATCTTCCGCCATATGGCACAATACAGGCGCAATAGACTTAGCTAAATTTTCTACTGCTACAGCTAATACTGTCTGACAACTACGGCGACGGAAAGAATCTAAACTACTGATATAGAGTCTATCTTTAGCAATATCTAAATAGAAGTTAGATAAATCTACCACACAGAAGTTTTGGACGGTTTGGAAGAAACGATAAAACTGATAACTTTCGTAAGCATCGGTGATATCTGCAAACACTTCGGTGATGCGATGCAGCATATACTTATCTAGTTCGGGTAAGTCTGCATAAACTACAGTATCCGTTTTGGGATTGAAATCGTGTAAATTACCCAATAAGAAACGGGCAGTATTGCGAATCTTACGATAGATATCTGCTAGTTGTTTGACAATACTATTACCAATGCGAACATCAGCAGAATAATCTACAGAAGATACCCATAAACGCAGTACATCCGCACCATAAGGGGGTTCTTGCTTCTGATTCTTACCACCCTCAATAATAACTTTAGGATCGACACCATTACCGAGGGACTTACTCATTTTATAGCCATGTTCATCGACAACATAACCGTGAGTGAGTACAGTTTGATAGGGTGCAACTCCGTTAACCGCGACACTAGTAAGTAAACTAGATTGAAACCAGCCCCGATGTTGATCGCTTCCTTCTAGATACATATCTACGGGATATTTTAACCCTCTGGCTTTCACTACAGAAGCCCAAGACGATCCAGAATCAAACCAGACATCCATTGTATCCGTACCCTTGCGATAGGTGCGTCCATTATTACGGTATGCTTCGGGTAATAATTCTTCTACAGGTAATTCCCACCAAGCATCAGAACCCTTTTCAGCAAAGATCCCTTGAACGTAGTTGATAGTTTCTTCTGTAAGTAAAGCTTCGTTAGTTTCCTCATCATAAAACACAGGAATGGGAACACCCCAACTCCGTTGACGAGAAATACACCAATCACTTCTATCTTTTACCATTGAAGTAATGCGATTTTCTCCTTGGGCTGGTATCCAAGTAACAGTATGAATTGCTTCTAAGGCATTATCTCTAAAACCTTCTACTGAAGCAAACCATTGTTCTGTTGCCCTAAAGATAGTAGGTTTTTTAGTACGCCAGTCGTAAGGATATTTATGGGTGTATGCTTCGTGTTTTAGTAATGAACCTGCTTCTTGTAAAGCATCGATGATTGCCTGATTAGCTGCACTAACTTTCTCATTACCTTTAGCTAATACTTGTAAACCAGCAAACTTACCTGCTTCCTCGGTAAACTTTC
Source organism: Xenococcaceae cyanobacterium (assembly GCA_051439545.1). Classification (GTDB taxonomy): domain Bacteria; phylum Cyanobacteriota; class Cyanobacteriia; order Cyanobacteriales; family Xenococcaceae; genus JASJDJ01. The sequence goes on from JBFRWK010000153.1 coordinate 16,155, forward strand.
CACTATCATCTACAGGGGAAAAAATGGGTAAATCATATTTCTGTCCCGTGATATAGTCTTCTTGTCCATGTCCTGGGGCAGTATGCACCAAACCCGTACCAGATTCAGTGGTAATATAGTCACCACCAATTACTATTTTACTCTCGCGATCGAATAAAGGATGACGATAGGTAATACCTTCTAAGGTTTTACCCATAACAACAGTTATGATATTTAATTCTGTTTCTAGGGTTGCAGATAATCTTTCGACCAAATCTTTCGCCACAATTAGGTATTGTAGGGACGAATGGCCATTCGCCCCTACAACGGCGTATTCTAAATCGCCATTAACCGCAACGGCTAAATTACCAGGGATAGTCCAGGGTGTTGTCGTCCAAATTGCTACACCCAAACTAGGTAAATACTTTTCTAATTCTTTTGCACCTTCGCCCAAACTTACCACAGGAAAAGCTGCATAAATACTAGGGGAAGTATGCCCTTCGGGATATTCTAACTCTGCTTCAGCCAAGGCAGTACGAGAAGAAGGACTCCAGTGGACTGGTTTTAATCCACGATAAATATAACCTTTAAGTGCCATTTCCCCAAATACGCCAATTTGGGCAGCTTCATATTCAGGAGAAAGAGTCAAATAAGGGTGTTCCCAGTCTCCCCAAATACCATAACGTTTAAACCCTTCACACTGTTCTTCTTTGGCTTTGAGGGCGAATTCTTTAGCTAGTGTACGCAGTTTGAGAGGAGTTAATCCTTGCCTCTCTTTGGACTTCATCTTTTGCAATACTTTTAACTCGATCGGAAGTCCATGACAATCCCAACCAGGGATATAATCAGTTTTATGTCCCCGCAGTAGTTTGTATTTGTTAATAATATCTTTGAGAATTTTATTCAACGCATGACCCATGTGTAGTGAACCATTAGCATAGGGTGGGCCATCGTGGAGTATAAAAGGTTCTTTAGGGTTATTTTGTGACAGTTGTTCGTAAATATGGTTTTCCGCCCAAAATTTCTGTAATTCTGGTTCGCGTTTTACTGCGTTGGCACGCATACTAAAATCAGTCTGGGGTAGATTTACGGTATCTTTGTAGCTTTTTGCTTCTGTCACTGTCTTAACGATTTAGTTAGGAGTTTTTTATTTATCTGTATATTATTACTCGATCGCGCTGTTGTGGTGTTGTTGATTCTTTATTGGGACGTTGGCTTAGTCTGGATGCTTAATTGTTATCCGCAGATGAACGTAGATAAACACAGATGTTTTATGTATCTATGTATTGTACTAATTTTTTTATAGAGATAAATATTTAATTGTATTTACCCTATTATCCTCAAAATTACGGAAAAATAGATTAAAAAGTTCTAAATAAGCACTCATGGGGAATTATAGACTAGTTAATTCACTCCAGCTTAATTTATGGTAGCTAGTCCCCAGAGTCTTCACGAGTTTGTAAATTTTCGTTTGCAGTATATTAAGGGAAGAGAAAAAGGCGAGGCACAAATATTTCTAGATAAGTTTTTTAGAATTTTTGGGCATCAAGGGGCAATAGAAGCAGGGGCAATATACGAAAAGCCAATTCAAAAGGGAAGTCGAAAAGGGAAGACTGGTTTTGCCGATTTAGTTTGGAAACCCCGCGTTTTAATTGAAATGAAAAAGCAAGGGGAAGATTTGGGCAAACATTACCGTCAGGCTTTTGATTACTGGACAAGGATTGCTCCTAATCGTCCTCGCTATGTCATGCTATGTAACTTTGATGAGTTTTGGATTTACGATTTTGATAATCAAATTGATGAACCTGTAGACAAAGTACCCATAGAAAGATTACCAGAAAGAGGTAGTGCTTTTGGTTTTATGGGAGTCGAACAAAAAACTCCTATTTTTGAAAATAATCAGGTAGAAATCACCCAAAAAACTGCCCGTAAGATGGGCGAATTATGCGAAATTATCAAACAAAGAGGAGAAAAAGAAGGTTTTGATACTCTTACTGCCCAAAGATTTGTCTTGCAATGTGTTTTGGCTATGTTTGCCGAAGATAGAGGATTATTACCGCAAGATATGTTTATTAGTTGTATTCAAGACTGTCTAAAAGGTAGAAACGTTTCTACTTATGATGTTTTGGGTGGGTTATTTCGGGAGATGAATAATCCTGGTATTACTCCTGCGGGTAGATATCAAGGAGTAGATTATTTTAATGGGGGTTTATTTGCCATTATTCATCCTATTGAATTAACCAAGGAAGAATTAAAATATTTAGATGAGGCAGCGCGAGAAAATTGGCAACAAGTTCGTCCTGCAATTTTTGGTAATATTTTTGAAGGGACGGCGAGTAAAAAAGAACGCCATGCTTATGGAATGCACTTCACTTCCGAAGCAGATATTATGAAAATTGTTAAACCAACGATTACCCGTTATTGGGAAGCAAAAATCGAGAATGCTAATACTATTAAAGAATTAAACTCTTTACAACTAGAGTTACAAAGTTATAAAGTACTCGATCCAGCTTGTGGTTCTGGAAATTTCCTTTATCTTGCTTATCAAGAATTAAAAGAGATTGAAAAATTATTATTAGATAAAATAGCTTCGCGTCGTAAATCTGAAACAATGTAATCATTGCCACGATCGCCCTTAGTTATAATAACTAGTAAATAGCTCACTATTAAAATTTATGGATGCTAGCAAAGTACAAGAAACATCAACTTTTCAAAATGCTATTTCTACAGTAGAAGAATTATCTATAGAAGAACAAACATTACTCATAGAGATAATCCAAAAAGGCTTACAACAGCAAAAACGCCAACAATTAAAACAGGAAATAGAATCAGTACGCCAAGAATATCAAACAGGAAAGGTTAAAATTGGCTCAGTTGGAGATTTTATAAATGAGTTAGTCATCAATGGGTAAATATGAAAAACTAATCCAAAAAATTCTTAGTGGAACATCGGATAAAAATATTGATTTTGCCGAACTTTGTAAATTACTAATCCGTTTAGATTTTAATGAGAGAATCAAAGGAGATCATCACATATTTACAAGAGAGGACGTAAAAGAAATTATTAATATTCAGCCAAGAGGTTCTAAAGCTAAACCCTATCAGGTAAAACAAATTAGAAATTTAATTGTTGACTATTGCTTAGGAGAAAAAGATGTCGATTAAATACGAATTAATTATCTATTGGAGTGAGCAAGATAGTGCGTTTATTGTTGAAGTACCACAATTACCTGGTTGTATGGCTGATGGACAAACTTATCAAGAGGCTGTTACTAATGCAGAGATTGTAATTCAAGAATGGATAGAAACAGCTAAAGAATTAGGTCGATCGATACCCGAACCTAAAGGTAGAGTAATATTTATTTAATTAAAATTGAAGTAGGTAATATTTTACTATCTGTTCCCATTAAAAATTATCTTACTCGATCGCTTTTTTCTTTTTCAATATCTCAATAACTATCACTACAAATAAGTAAGCGGAAAGTCTCATTACTTTGGTTAAGTTGAAACTTCCCGCTACATATATTCAAAATTTAATTAACCAATGTTAGCTAAAACATCCTGAGCATGAGTGCTAGTATTTACATTGGCATCAACATAAGTAATTTTGCCTTCTCCGTCGATAATATAGGTGACACGTTTGGCATAGCCACCACCATCGACATCGTAAGCTTTTGTAATTTTGCCGTCGCTATCAACAAGCAAGGTAAAAGGTAAACCGTATTTTTCTTTGAATTTTTTATGAGACTCTAGATCGTCCATACTAACTCCTAAGACAACCATATCTTTGTCACTATATTCCTCATAGTTGTCGCGGAAACTTTGTGCTTGTTTGGTACACCCAGGAGTATCATCTTTGGGATAAAAATATAAAACAACGACTTTACCTTTATACTCAGATAAAGAAACCGTATTGCCTTCATCGTCTACAGTGGTAAAGGATGGTGCGATTGTACCAACTTCTAAAGCCATAGATGTTATCTTTCCTATTTAAATTAAAGGTTTTTCAATTTTAAACTTTAACGTAATCGAGAAAAATTAACTATAGCGGTTCTTTTTTAAATTAGGTAGGGTAACTACTTTGTCTCGCGAGTTTCCTTTAATGTAACTATTGTCGTCGATCGAGTTTTTTCGGTCAACCAGGCAAATAGCTTTAGAAATTTTGATAATTTTTAAATTAAAAGCTTTTTAACTTGGCACTTTGCCAGGAAGTTTTACACAAAAAGTTCGGTATAAATATAAATTATTTCGCAAAAATTCATTAATTGAAGACTATAATTAGCATAAATATTTTATCTTCTTGTGTAGGATAAATAAATAATTTTGAATACTTTAATTATTTTCACTGACTTTCACCAATTTAGATGAGAAATCTGTTTGAAAAAATTCGTTACTATTAGGAAAATAATTGTAAGTATGACCTGCTACAAGAATTAAAATTAAGCAGAATGATAGATCGAGCCATAACTTAGATAGTTTTTCCATTTCTGTTTTCCTCCCGTACTCATATAATAGTTATTATCACCCCAAAAATTAAGTACGTCTTATCAACTAGAAAAAAATCACATTATCTAAATAAAATATTTCTTTGATTAAAGATAAGATAAAGCTATCTCTATTCATAAACAAAAAAAATACCTACTTTGAAATTGTCAAAGTAGGACAAGGAATCAAAAGCTTTTTACCTATAAATTGAATATAAATTTTTACAGATATTATTTATTAATTTTAATTAACCGATTAATTCTCATCAAAATACCTATCTATAGCAATTTTCAGATTCGCGAAGTACAGTAAGGCGCGATAATTAACTATTAACAATATACTGCAATATATTGCGTTCCCTCCTTGCCAGGGTCACTCCTATACCAACAAGAATCAGAGGCTGAGCGTACCTAATTTAAATAGAATCGCTATCCTAATCTTTAGTAACCATAATTACTGTAATATTATCCGAGCCTCCTGAAGTTTTGGCTGCTTCGATTAACTGCACTGCTGCTTGCTCGCAACTTTCACTAGCACTAAGATAGTTACTAATCAATTCATCAGATACTTCTTCAGTTAAACCATCGCTACATAATAATAGTAGATCGCCTGAATTAACTTCTATTTTTTGGATATCAACTTTATACAAGTCCTTACGACCCAAACATTGAGATAAAACGTGTCGCCAAGGATGTAATTTGGCTTGTTCTTTCGTGATTTCTCCTGATTTTAGTGCTAAACCGACCCAAGTATGATCGTCGGTAATTTGTTTTAATTCAGAATTGTGCCATAAATAAAGACGAGAATCTCCCACATGAGCGCACCATGGCTCTTCCCGAAAAATAAGCACTACTACCGTAGTACCCATATCGCCTCTTTCTGGATGTTCCGACTGATCTTCTAAAATCTTTTGATTGGCAGTATCGATTGCATTTTTAAGCAATTCCTCAGAAGAAAGAGAAGAATCCCAATGAGTTTCTAGATAAGTTTTAATTTGCTCTGTGGCAATTTTACTAGCTTCTTGTCCACCAGCGTGTCCACCCATACCATCGGCTACAATAAAAAAACGTCCGTTAGGTCGATCGATCGCGTAATTGTCCTGATTAACTTCTCTGACTAGTCCTGGGTCTGTAATACCAGTAAAACGGAATTTCATATATAAGCCAAATTCTCAAAATTTACCAAACAATTGTAGTTCAATATAAATCCTATACTAGATAATGATAGAAAATCTTGTTTTTTCTGGGCATTTATTTTCTTCTTAATTAAAGAGTAATAAATATTTATACTTCATTATCTTTTGCTAGTTTATAGTACTTTTATCTAAAACATTCGATCGATGCGATCGAGACGTTTCAATAATCGTAACAATGCTGAAGCAGGAATAAGACCTACTATAGCAACGATTAAGGCTATTAGTTTATCACCATTCACGAGTAAGAGTGTTGCTGATAAAATCAAAGCACTAAAGATTAGAGTATAGTTTGTCCCTAATTGAATTGCGCTGAGACGGCGCAAAACCCGCTCTGACTCTAAAGAACGGACGCGGATGCGTAAATCTCCTCGCTCTAGTTTTTCTATTGTATCTTCTATTCGTCTAGGTAACCCTAAAGCACTAGACCCTACCTGGGCAGCTTGTCTACCTAACTCATCTAAGATTGTATTACCATTGTTGCCGTTATTACTAGTCATAAGCTGCATTGCAAAAGGTTGTGCAACCTCCATAAAATTAAATTCAGGGTCTAGACCTTTACCTACTCCTTCTAAAGTAGAGAAAGCCCGCATTACAAAAGTAAAAGTTGCAGGGAAACGAAAAGGTTGACCATATGCTATATCATATAAATCTTCACTGATAGCGTCTATAGACTGTTCCTCAAAAGGCTTGTCCATAAAATTATCTAGCATATATTGAATCGAACGCCTTACAGGAGTCATATCCCCTGTAGGAGTCAAAGCCCCAAGATCGATCAAAGAATCAACTACCAGAGAGGAATTTTTTTGAGCGATACCAAACAAAGTATCCATCAGTTTTTCACGGATATTCGTTTTAATTTCGCCCATCATCCCAAAATCGTAGAAGATCAAAGAACCATTCGGACTTACTGCTAAATTACCAGGATGGGGGTCGGCATGAAAAAATCCATCATTAAGCAATTGGTATAAATAAGCTTTTGCGCCTAAATGTGCCAGTCTTTTTCTGTCTAAACCAGCAGCTTCTAGAGCTTCGTAATGACTGATTTTGATACCTGGAACGTATTCTAGGGTCAAGACTCTAGGAGAAGTATATCGCCAATAAACGCGAGGCACTTTTACCCAATCTTCATCGCGAAAATTGCGACGAAAAGTATCCGCATTACGACCTTCATTAATGTAGTCTGTTTCTAACCAAAGAATGCGACAACATTCTTCATAAATACCTAACCAGTCCCTTCCTTTGCCCCATCTAGGATGATTTTGAAAATATCGAGCAATTTGTTTGAGAATTGCTAAATCGATGGTAAAGAGTTGTTTTAAGCCTGGTCGTTGAATTTTAACAACAATTTCTTCCCCATTATGCAATTGAGCTTTATGTACTTGTCCCAAACTAGCAGCAGCCAAGGGTGTAGGGTCAAACTTGCGAAATAGTTTGGTAATGGGTCTGCCTAAATCTTCTTCAATAATAGTGGCAGCTTGTTCGTAAGAAAATGCTGGAACACGGTCTTGCAGTTTAGAAAGTTCGGTAACATATTCAGCAGAAAATAGATCGGCACGAGTAGAGAATAGTTGACCTGCCTTAATAAATGTTGGCCCTAAATCTAATAGGCTTTCTCTGATCCAAATGGCTTGAAGTTTTCTTCTAGCTGCTAATTTATCCTCACTAAAACCACCATAGTAAGTCCATTTTTGGTTGTTACGCCAAAATTTAAATAACATACTGAAGACAAAAAGCCAGATGTCTATTCTGCGACGATTACGCGAGTATTTTTTTTGATTCCAACGATAAGATTTTTTGCTCATTTCTGGCTTAGCCAGAGAGCGATCGAGGGCAGAATTTGACCTATAATTGGAAGAATCTTGGGTATTTGAGGAAACAGCAGACACTAGGTTTTTTTTGATTAGTAATTTTAAATTAAAAACTCTTGCTCAACAAAAATATACATTGATTTGAGCGGGAAATCTCGATCGACTCAAGATTTTTGCTAATTTATTCCTGGCGATATTTATTTAATTCGGCTTTAAGAGTAGCGATTTCTGCTCTTAATCGATCGAGCATGGCTTGTAAATCTTCTGAAGAATTACTATTACTATAACTAGAATTAGCAGCAGGGTTAGTCTGACTAGTAGCTGCTACTCTTTCTGCTCTAGCTTTTACTTCTTCAGTAAATTGTCTGAGATTTTCTCTTTGTTCGGCATCAAATTTACCAATTTCGCTGACAACGTTGGTAAAACTATCTTCTATTTTTTCACTCAAGACTTCAGCTAAGGCTCTGCCAAAAAAAAAGGCTTGAATTACAGGATTACTCATAGCAAGATTTATTAAGAGGTTTCGTAACAAATTATATCTTGCTTCTTAGGTAAGCTGAAATATCTCAAGATGGATCGTGTTTATTATGGTCTTCTTTTTGAGACAAATGAGGTAGACAAATCAAATTATCATCTTTAATAGTGATAAAACCTTGTTTCCGTAGTTTACCGAGCAAACGAGTCACTGTTACGCGAGTAGAGCCGATGGCACTACCAATTTGGGCATGGGTCAACATATAGGGTAAATAATAACCTCGATCGGCTGGTTTCCCATATTCTTCGACTAATAGAGTTAAAAAACTAATGAGACGATCGATGGTTTTTCTTTGACCTAAAGCACTCAACCACAAAAGCTTGCGTTGATGTTGATAGCGAAAAGCTTCAAATACTTCCTGCCGAAAATGAGGCCAATTTTCTAGATCGTGCCAGTACATCCAAATGATAACAGTTTGGTCTACATGGGCATAGGCTTGAAGGTTAAAAGAAGACTGGACGACTATCTCAAAAGGTTGACCCGCATCTACAAATCCCAGAAAAGCCTCTTCTGGTGCGTCAGAGTCTATATCTGTTTTATCTGACGTTTCTGTTGGTTCATCGTTACTAATTATATTTGTTTTAGATGTCCCTACTAATCTTACAGAGCCTTGGTTGACTAAGTATAGTAGTCCCGAACGTGTAGGTATACGCTCGTCTTTCCTGAATGTACGTTCGCGGTAATGAGTTTGCGCCCAATCAACAATGCGCTGCCAAGTAAGAAAAGGGCGAGATACTTCTGATGAGCGATCGGAATATTCCATGGTTGAAGAGGCAGACTAATATTGTGTTACTGCATAATAGATTTTACATGGATAGTAATGTATCAAAAAACACTTTTTGTCAAAAATTATTAAAATTAGCTTTAATTCCAGATATTTTAGCAATTGGAAACCTCTTAAAACAGCATTTAATCCTCACAATAAAAGCATACTCAAGTTTACATCATCCAGAAACTGAATTTGCTTTAATTGAAAGTCTCGTCACCGATAAACTGGTTTTATGCGATTTTAATCGAAATTCTTCTTTAGATATTATTTATCGTTGTGCGATCGCCTTTCCTTTAGCTAATTACTGGCAGCAACAGCCTTTAACAGTAGCTCAAAACTTAAGGGAGTTTTTACTTACTACGAATGTAATTTCGACAACTCAGCCTATACTGAGATTCTCCATTCGAGTTGTCTTTCCAGGATGGCTGGATTTCTATATGAGCGATCGCGCTTTAGCTGTTTGGCTAGAGGAAGTTATTAAGTGGATTCGTCAGGACGGGGCTTACAAGTCCGCGACGCAGGTTCGCGGAACAGCCCCTCCGCAAGGGAACGTCCACCAAGACAGGGGATCGGGGGAGCAGATGCATTTTTGGTCGATTCAATATGCTCATGCTCGTTGTTGTAGTTTACTTCGTTTAGGAGATCGAGAGAAGTTGATTCAAATTAAGCATGAGTTCTCAGAATGGGCAATAGTTGAACCCATAGACTTTTCTTGGGTAGATGCTAGAGGCATTTTTTTGTTAGTACACCCCGCAGAAAGATACTTACTAATTCAGTTACTAACGGTAGTAGAACAACTTATCGATCCCTCAAAAAAGGTTAATTGGGCTAAACTCGCTCAAAATCTTAGTACTGTCTTTCTAGATTTTTGGGCTGAGTGTCGTATTTTTGGCGAAGTCCCACAAAAAACACCAGATTTGGCTCAGGCAAGGTTAAGATTAGTTGCTTTAGTTCAATATTTTTTAGATCGGAGTTTACGGGATAAGCTATACGTAATTCCTCTGACAGAAATCTAAACCTAAGGTATTAACAAGTTTTTTCTAATCTAAACTGTAGTTCGCTCTTACCTTTATTTTTTCAATTTAGTCTTGTTCTTTTCCAGTGCAAGTCGAGGGGTTAGAGTAGTTGAAACCATAGCTGCTAATAGTTGTTCTGAGGATACAGCAAAAGGTAGACGATGAATATCTGAATTAGGATTGCAAGCAATTTCTGCTGCCTGGCGCAATTCCATTAAACTAGCATTACCTAATCCCAATTCTTCCAAGGTTTTAGGTAAACCAATGTCGGTATAAAACTCTAACAATTGTTGTCTAGATGTACTGGCAAGTTGATTACCCTGGATCGTCTCTTCTAGGCGCAGTTGAACTAAAATACCGTAAGCAACTTTTTCGCCGTGTAAAGCACCGTGGGCAGCCCGAATATGGGTTAAACCATTGTGTACGGCATGAGCAGCTACAGTACGGCAATTTGCTCCTCCCAAACCTCCGATTACTCCTGCTAGAAGTACGGTAGCATCTACTACTTCTTGCCAATCGTGACTTTTAGGATTTTTTAGGGCATTGGCTGATTTTTGAAAGAGAATGTCACGGAGAATTCTCGCTTCTTGTACCGCAGCAATAGTTAAAGTTGCAGAGGAACTACCACTACTGATAGAAGCTTCATACCATTTAGCGATCGCATCGCCGATACCTGCTACTAGAGTACGTCTGGGGGCGGTTCTAATCAAACTATAATCGAGAATAAGTAGATCGGGACAGCGGGCTAAACTGACATCGTACTGAAATGCTCCCTCTTCAGAATAAATATTAGATAAAGCCGTCCAAGCAGCACAAGTAGCTGCGGAAGTGGGAATGGTAACAATGGGTAATTGGCATTGATGAGCGAGTAATTTGGCGGTATCGAGAGCTTTTCCCCCACCAACACCAATAATCAGATCTGCGTGATGAGTCGCAACTTTTTCTTTGAGGATATTTATAGAAGATTCGGCACAATCTGGGCTATAACTGGCATAGTCTGCTTTTAGTTCATATTTACTTAAAACTGGTTGCAAGTGAGGTTTAATAATATCTGAAGTATTATTTCCAGCTACTACCAGAGGAAATTTACCCAAACGAGCGATCGCTTTTCCCGAGTTGGCTAGACATTGTTCGCCTCGCAATACCTGAGTGGGAGCAATTAATAAGGGAGTTAATGTATCTTCTTGGTTGTTAGATAATTCAGTTAACTGAATTGTTTTTTTTGCCATAGGATAAGAATTTTCTACTTACTGCTAATCTTCTATTTGGGGTAATTGCGCTATATTTTGACTAAATAAATCTATTTCCGTATTTTCGTCATTTTTAGTAAATAGCGATCGCTTAATTTGACCTAAATAAAGTGGCTCAGACATATTAGACTCTGGATGAATCACTGTTCTTAATCTAATCGTGAGCTTATCGTCCTTATTTATGCCAGTTCTCCCATAAGAAAATAGATCGACCGCAGCTTGACGTAAAGTAGGTTCTATTTCTGATTTTTCTATCTGAGGAGATACTGCTACAACCGCTTGATTTGCTCCATTGTCATAGACAAGAGTATAACGAGTTGCTCCTTCTATTTGCACTCTAGTAAACAAACCTAATTTTAAAGCCAGGATACTAAGGGTAACTACTCCCATAAAACTGGTTACACCTACTAAGCGAAAACGGAAACCCCAACCTACAATAAAACTTATTACAGTCAATACTAAAAAAGCCAAAGTAGCAATAGCCGACCACTTGACATAAGTTAATAAATCAGTAACCATCTTTAAATCCTAAAAATTGTACTCATAGAAGAAAGGCGATCGGGATTTTCTTCGAGAATAATCAGAAAATAATTATTTTCTAAGACAATCCCCTTGTCGCCATTCACTTTATTAATAAGCTGAAGCTAAAAATCGAGCGAGTCAAGAAGAATTAACTAATTTCTTATTTCAGTTAACTTGCTAAATTTGTCTAGGTGAAAATAGCTGCCGAAAACTTAGTTTTCGACTTCTACGCCTTCCTCCATATCTTCTTCTATCTCTTCTGCCCCTTCCTCCATATCTTCTCCTACATCCTCTGCCCCTTCTTCAATTTGTTCGCCAGGACTTTCGCTTTCAACACCACCTGGGCTACAAGCTCCTACAAAAAGAGCCAAACTGAGTGTTAGTAATAAACCTAATTTTTTAACTATTTGCACGACCAAACTCTCCTTTATAATCCGATGATCAAAAAATATTTTGATTTATTCTAGCTTATAGCTAATCTCGATCGATTTCTGCAAAAATTTCCGCTAAAATCTCTCCTGCCCCCATTTCTCGTAGACGTTTAGCTAAATCACTTCCCAGTTGTTCCGCCTCTCCAGGTTGACCGCTAATGGTATCTTTGACTAGCTTGGTACCATCTAAGCTAGCTACCATTGCCGTTACAGTAAGGGTATTATCTTCAATTTTAGTATTAACCCCAATGGGGACTTGGCAACCCCCTTCCAATTCCCGTAAAAGCGATCTTTCGGCTAAAGCGCGATCGCGACTTTGGGTATCTTCTAAAGCTTTAATCACTTCTAATATTTCTGTATCCCCTTCTCTGCATTCGATACCCAATGCACCTTGCCCTACAGCATGAAGAGAAATTTCCGAGGGAATGACTTGGTGAATGCGATCGCTCATATCTAATCTCTGTAGTCCCGCTACTGCCAAGATAATGCCATCGTATTCCCCTGCATCCAATTTGGCTAACCTTGTATTTACATTTCCTCTAATATCTTTAAAGGTCAGATGCGGAAAATGATGGCGTAATTGAGCTAAGCGTCTTAGAGAAGAAGTGCCAATTACCGAGCCTTCTGGCAAGGTTTCTAATTGTTTATCCCGATACTTTTCATTGATAACCAAAGCATCAGCAGGATCGACTCTTCTTGTCACACAACCTAGCATTAAACCTTCTGGTAATCTCGTAGGTAAGTCTTTTAAGGAATGAACCGCAAAATCTGTTTGATTATTGAGCATTCCTACTTCTAATTCTTTGGTAAATAAACCCTTATCACCAATTTTCGCCAGGGCGACATCCAGAATTTTATCTCCCTGGGTACTCATAGTTTCTACTTCAAATTTAATCTGGGGAAAATGTTTTTCTAATTCTTCCTTTACCCAGTAAGTTTGTACTAAAGCTAATTGACTTTTACGGGAAGCTATCCGAATAGTACGCTGAGAGATATCAACAGATGTCATAATTGGTGGATTTAAGCAAAATTTTAAGTACTCGATCTAGGGTATCGCAGTACTAGACCCGCATTGATTAATTTTTGTTGGATTGTTTGTTTCGTTGTTAGTTTTTAAAGACGCGATCGCTCTTGATAATTAAGACAAATTTCGTAATTGAGGTAACAATTCCTCGAAGGCTCTACCCCGATGACTAATTTTATTTTTAACTTCTGGTGGCATTTGGGCAAAGGTTTGTTGTTGAGAAGGTACATAAAAAATAGGATCGTAGCCGAAACCCCCACTACCTTGGGGGGAATACAGGATTTCCCCCAGACAAATACCCTCTGTTTGCAGAGCGATCGAGCCATCAGGACGAGCGATCGCGATCGCGCAAATAAATTGGGCTTTACGGTTATCAGTATCCCCTAATTCTGTGAGTAACCTATCGATTCTGTCTCGATCCGTTTTGCCATACCTTGCCGAGTAAATACCTGGTGCGCCATTAAGTACATCTACTGCTAACCCAGAATCATCAGCGATCGACCATTTTCCCATAGCTTTCGCCACACTAGAGGCTTTCAAAACAGCATTTTCTTGAAAAGTTGTTCCAGTCTCCTCTATGTCTAATTCGTTGGGTTTTAACTCCAATTCCCAATCCAAACCGACAAGATATTCCTGCATTTCCCGCAGTTTACCAGGATTACTGGTTGCCACAATCAATTTTCTCATATTCACGACTAACGACTAACGACTAACAACTAACAATTAACTATTAGCCCAATCCCTAGCCCATTCTAAAATTTTCCGCACTTCTGGCATAGTGTGACCTTGACAATAGAGACGCAAAACAGGCTCAGTTCCACTAAAACGAATTAGCAACCAACTATCATCTTCTAACCTAAATTTATACCCATCTACGGTCAGACAATCTACTACCGCCTTACCCGCTACTTCCTTGGGGGTATCCTTCTGTAAACGTTCTAATAATTTTCCCCGTACATCCATACTAGCTAACGGTAAATCGATGCGATCGTACACTGCACTAAAGTTAGTTTGTTGCTGCAATTGAGCATAAATATCGCTTAAATCCTTACCCGACTCTACTACCGCTTCTAAAATATACAAAGCCGAGAGTAAGGCATCTCGTTCGGGAATATGAGTACCATAACCAATACCGCCCGATTCTTCTCCGCCCACTAAAACTTCACTGGATAACATCCGATCGGCAATATATTTATAACCGATTGGAGTTTCGTATAATTCTAGACCGTACAATTTAGCCAAACGAGGAATTAAATCCGAACCGCTTACAGTTTTCACAATTTCTCCTGTCATACCCTTCCGTTTTGCCAAATGTTCGATCAAAATAGGAATCAAAACTTGAGAACTGAGAAAATTGCCCTGACCATCTACCGCAGCAATGCGATCGCTATCTCCATCAAAAACCAAGCCAACTCCGATCGTATCGGGATATTGATTAGCTGCTGCCTTAATTTCTCGAAATATAGAAGAGAGATATTTAGGTAAAGGTTCTGGTGCGCCACCACCAAAAAGAGGATCGCGATCGCCATTAATCTCTTCAACAGGACAATCTAGTAATCTTTCTAAACCACTAGCTGCTGCACCGTGCATAACATCGGCATATACTCGCATTTTCCCCGACGTAATTGCGTTTTTAATGGCAGCAATATTTACTTTAGCTTGTAAACCAGCACAGTAACTAGACCAAGGCTCAAATAATTCTAAACTTCCTGGTGAACCTTCAAAAGAGGGAGGATTCGACAATAAAGCTTCAATTTGCTGGGTGATTTCTGGGGAAACCGAACCACCAAAAGCAGACTTGACTTTTAAACCTAAATAAGATGCTGGATTATGACTGGCAGTTAAAACCAAAGCTCCCAAAGCATTTTGGCTTTTTGCTGCCCAGCTAAAAGCAGGAGTAGGGGCATAAGACTGAGACAACATGACATCAAATCCTGCTGCTTGTACTGCTTCGGCTGCTACCTTAGCAAAATCTTCTGCCATAAAACGGCGATCGTAGCCAATAATTAGCTTACGGTTACTTGCTATATTGCCATAATTATCTGCTAAAACTTTTGCTGCTATGGGTGCTAGCATGGCTACTCTATCAAAAGTGAAATCAGCAGCAATGACTCCACGCCAGCCATCTGTACCAAACTTAATCGGATTAATCGTAAAAGGCATAAAACTAGATCTTAGTAAATTAAATAACTTATTTGGCTGATTTTAGCTTTGATTTGGTTGAAGCATTACAAAAATAATTCAACTAGCAAATTTAGGTTTCCACTTTTTCTTAATCTGATTCAGCCCCCTCGATGGTTGTCAATTCTAGATATTTTAATAAATCCTGTAATTTCATACGTTCAATATAAGGCCAACCTCCTTTTTCGTCTATATCTTTCACTAGTTGATACAAATCATTGCGTGTTTCTGGCAAAGAAGGCTCAAACATTTCTGTACGAATTTGTCGATGGATTAACTCTAAATTTCTTAATATGTATAATAGAAAGAGAGTATCGTGTCGTTTGTTTTCAGCGATCGATAATGTCTTACTGAAAACTTCCTGTAAGGCCTCATCTGGAACAGTTGATGGTAAATCTTGTTCGCAATCCATAAAAATTTTACTATACGAGTTTCAACTATACTCATGTGAACGATCATTTTTAATGATAAGCTGATTCCTTACAGGTTGTTGTAAACAGAACAAAATCAGCCTGAGATTTTTTTTGTTGAACTATGGGTAGGTTCTATTTGGTAAAGTAGATACCAATCAGATTAGGTGTGCTTGACAAGCAGTCTATTTTTACGGAGCGAACAATCCTCTAAAAGGGTTGGGTCGGCTCCATGCTAATTCTTCGCGCTCGATTAAATCTAAAATTAATAAAATGAGGTTGACCATGCGGTATCGTGCAGTGATCGCTGCCTTTTTGGCATTATGCTTAGGGGTACTAACAGCTTGTAGTGAAAGTCCAGAAAATATTAGTAGAAATCAATTAACTTACGATGATATTCTCAATACTGGACTCGCCAATAGTTGTCCCGAAATATCAGAAACAAGTCGCGGTTCAATACCTATCGATGCTAGTCAAACGTATGTTTTGAAAGATTTATGTATCGAACCTAGTGAGTATTTTGTTAAAGAAGAGCCTACTAATAAACGGAAAAAAGCAGAGTTTATTTCTGGTAAAATTCTCACCAGATATACTTCCACTTTAGATCAAATTACTGGGCTAATTTCTTCAGACTCTGAAGGAGTCTTGACTTTTAAAGAACAAGATGGAATTGATTTTCAGGCAATTACAGTTTTACTTCCTGGTGGAGAAGAAGTACCTTTTTTGTTCACTGTTAAAAACTTAGTTGCTACTACTGAACCAGGAACTACATCGATTAACTCTTCGACTGACTTCACAGGAGAATTTAGAGTACCTTCCTATCGAGGACAAGTTTTTCTCGATCCCAAAGGTCGTAGTGTAGCTAGTGGTTATGATAATGCTGTTGCTTTACCTGCTAGAGCAGATGATGAAGACTTTACGCGCGCTAACGTTAAAGAATTTGTAGCTCGCAAAGGAACAATGGCTTTAAACGTTACCAGGGTAGATAGCGAAACAGGTGAAATTGCTGGAGTATTTGTCAGCGAACAGCCTTCTGCTACTGATTTAGGAGCAGAAGAACCAGAAGAAGTTAAGGTTCAAGGAACTTTTTACGGTCGGATCGAACCAACTGTATAGTATTTGGCTGCCAAGTTTTTTAACTGGATAGCTCAAATCAATAATCGATAAAATACAAACTTTTAGGGGTAGCTTACCCCTTTTTTTGTGGAAATTTTTATAGAGACTATTATTGGAAAATAATTACTTGTATTAGCTAACTGTAAAAGAAAATAATGATAATTCTAGATAATTTTAAGCGTATAACTAATTTTTATTACGTATTTTTACTAATCTCTTTAAATTAACTTTTCATTAGCTAAATTAATTAACTTTAGCTTAAAAAAATAAATAGCGAAAATTGCTGTTGTCTCTAATCAAGCCAAAACATTAAACTTGTTTTAATTGAAAAAAATCTATTCTTTAAATTTTTTTAGTGATTTAAATCACTGCATATTTATTTGAATAACTAAAAGTTTTTCGCCTTTGATATAGAGATTTATAGTATGAAAGTTTGCTCCAATCAAGATATTAAAGTTACTAGTTTAAATCTTTTTCAGACCTATCAAAAAAAACCTAGTACTCAAATTCGTAATCAAATTATGGAATTAAATTTTGGCTTGGTTAAAAGAGAGGCTGCTCATTGGCTCAATAAATGTGATGAAAATTATGATGATTTATTGCAAATTGGCTCTCTTGGATTAATTAGAGCTATCGAAAGATTCGATCTTGAAAAAGGTCATGCTTTTAGTTCGTTCGCAATTCCTTATATCCGTGGAGAAATACAACATTATTTAAGAGACAAAAGTTATACAGTTCGTATTCCGCGTCGTTGGTTAGAATTAAGACAACAATCAAACTCATTTATTCGCAATTTTCGCGAGCGTTTCTATCGTCAACCTACAGATTCGGAAATTGCTCAATTTTTAGAAATTCCTTTAAAGGAATGGCAAGATATTAATCTGGCTTATCAAAACAGACAACCAATAAGTTTAGATGTTTCTGTTAACAATGACAGTGAAAATTCTACTAGCTTGTGCGATCTCGTTCCCGATCCTCAATGTCGTAGTTTTCAATTAGTTTATGAAGATCGTATTCGTCTCCAACAAGCTTTATCCGAACTAGAAGACCGCACTAGAGATGTTTTAGAATTTGTTTTCTTACAAGATTTAACTCAAAAAGAAACTGCTAAACTTTTAGGTATTAGTGTAGTAACTGTCTCTCGCCAAATTAAAAAAGGAATTGACTTACTAAAAAAATCTATGCAATCAGAGCAAACTTAATAATTTACCCCCTGGCTGATATAAAAACTAGCTGTTATCTTGGAATCGGCAATTAGGCAGTTTAATGCTCATTAGTCTATTTCAAGGTTATCGAGCGTCCAGGCTTGAGGGATTAGTTATGAAGAAAATTAAATTATTAGGATTAGTGGCTATCTTAGCTATCGCTGTTGAAGGTTGTTCGGGAGCGTCTGATTTTTCAGCTTCAGATAAAGACCAAACTACCAAAGCCAAAACTTCTTCAGTAGAAGCGGTGGATAATAAAGCTACTGAAAATCAATCTGAAACATCACAAAGAGAAGATGAGTCAGCTACTTCTAGCACACAAAGAATTAGTGGTTTAATTCCTGCTACTAATCCTAATGTAAGAGTTAGTGGCAGTATTCGCGGAAGACAAGACCCTTTTGCCCTAGTCGATCTAGAACCACAAATAGCAATTGAAAGAGAAGAAATAGATGAAAATGCTCCTCGATCGAGAGCGGAAAGTGTTCCGACAATTGATAGTTTGAACGAATCGAATAATGGAGACGATGGGGGAAATGAGTTATTAACTGCATTAGCAGAGCAAGTAATTGTTACTGGCATAGTCAAACTAGGTGGTAGCACAAAAATCATTGTTAAAGCTCCAGAAGAAGCTTACACTCGTCATGTAAATATTGGAGAATATGTATCTAATGGAAAAGTTTTAGTTAAGCGTATTGAAGGAGCTAACTCTGCTACTCCAAAAATTATCCTAGAACAAGAAGGAGTAGAAATAAGCAAAGAAGTGGGTGAATTACCAGTAACAGAGGAAGAATCAGATACTACAGCCTTAGGAATTGAAGGAATAGAGGGTCAATCATTGAATACAGCTAAAACCTGGCTTCCTAATTTTTTATCGGAAAAATTAAAGGATAGTAAGAATAATTAAAGATAAATACATGGTCAAGGCAGAGAAGCTCTGTAATTTATAAAATAGCTAGGAAGAAGTAAATTGCCAAAGCTAATATGTAACCAATGACCAAAAAATCAGAACTGTTAGAAGCAATCGCGGGTAAAAATCGTGGTTTACTGGCTAATGAAATCGACAATGTCAAAGTCCTTTCTGCTATTCAACAGCTAGAAGATCTAAACCCTACTCCCAAACCTCTAGAGGCAAAACATTTATTAGAAGGCGATTGGCGTTTGCTTTACACTACTAGTCGGGAAATTTTGGGAATCGATCGCTTTCCTTTATTTAATTTAGGGCAAATTTATCAGTGTATTCGTCCTGCTGAAGCGAAAATATATAATATAGCAGAAATTGTCGGCTTGCCTTTTCTCGAAGGTTTAGTTAGTGTAGCAGCTACATTTGAGCCAGTTTCCCAACTGCGAGTTAATGTAAAATTTGAGCGTTATATCGTTGGTTTGCAACGGTTTTTCTCTTATCAATCTCCTGCTAAATTCATTAAGGACATAGAATCAGGAAAAAAATTTCTGCCTTTGGATTTTAGTATTGCTAATCGAGATAGACTCGGTTGGTTAGAAATTACTTATTTAGATGAGGATATGCGTATTGGCAGGGGAAATCAGGGTAATGTATTTGTACTAGCAAAAGAAAAAAATGATATCTAGTTTTGGTGGTTAATTATTTGATAATTAATAAAGTGATAATTGTCTAGATAATAACCAAATAATGCTGCTGCGACCAGAACAAAGAACAAAATTAGACGAAACTAACGATCTAGAATTTTACGCCTATCCTCGTTTGGTTACTCACGTAGATGAAGGATTTATCGATCGACTAACCAATCTCTACCGAGAACATTTACAGCCAAATACACGAATTCTCGATTTAATGAGTAGCTGGGTATCTCATTTACCAGAAGAAATAGAATTTGCTCGTGTAGAAGGACATGGTTTGAATGAGGAAGAATTAGCCAAAAATCCCCGCTTAGATGGTTACTTTGTCCAAAATCTAAATAAAAATCCTCAGTTACCTCTAGCTGATGCCGATTTTGATGCCGTACTAATTGCTGTCTCTGTTCAGTATTTACAATATCCAGAAGCAATATTTACCGAAATTAATCGTGTTCTTAAACCAGATGGAATTGTAATTATTAGTTTTTCTAATCGAATGTTCTATCAAAAAGCGATCGCTGCTTGGCGAGATGGAACAGAAAAAAGCAGAGTAGAGTTGGTAAAAAGTTATTTTAAATCTGTTCCTGGTTTTACTACTCCAGAAGTTGTTATCTCTTCTGCCCCCACCAGTTGGTGGCAAATTCTCGGTATGGGTAGCAGCGATCCTTTTTATGCTGTTATGGCCAAAGTGCGATCCGTTTAGTACAAAAGTATTAAAAAAACGTGGTACTAGCTAGGTAGATAAAGTAAGTTAAGAATTCTATTGAATCCTAACTAATTAATTGAACCTTGACAACTGAATTACTCTGTGTA
>JBFRWK010000154.1:0-59008 GCA_051439545.1 Xenococcaceae cyanobacterium
CCCCGAGAGAAAAGTTACTCGCGCTCTGCCCAGCCTTACTCAAATCTCATCAGTAAAATTATTGGTTTTGACTTGCCGCCGTGCGGGATTTTATACATTCGGTACTTAAACTCAGGATTTCAACCCCTCACGGCGGCAAAGGCTGGGCAGAGCGCGAGAAGGTTTTTTGTAGCCCTCATAGAGCTATTGCCGAGGGTGGCGGTTTCCGTCGAGGAGCGAATGCCGAACCCGTAAGGGTTGTCGCTTCGCAGAGCAATCACCGCCCTAAGAAGGACGGTGCTTTACGCTCAAATGCGGTAAATTTCTTGCTAAAAGCGCGATCGCTTGTTTTTCCCTATATTGATTCATTCTTAGATATTTAAATTTAGATATGACACTGGAATAAATCGATCGAGCCTGAGAAACTATAACTTGAGAAAGATTAACGATTCATTGGTAATCGCTAGCATCAAGACATCTAAAACTTAGCTCAAATCTATTTAATTGTTATTACTAAAGGTAAAAAAATTATGGCAGAGGAATTAACTCAAAAGAAATGTACGGCTTGTAGTGGAGATTCACCTCCGGTCAGCGAATCAGAAATAAAACAACTCAAGCCTCAGATTCCCGACTGGGATATTAAAAACGAAAATGGCGAATTACGCTTGCAGCGCACTTTCAAATTTCCCGACTTTAAGCAAGCTCTAGCATTTACTCAGCAGGTGGGAGAGAAAGCCGAAGAGGAGGGACATCAC
Source organism: Xenococcaceae cyanobacterium (assembly GCA_051439545.1). Lineage (GTDB taxonomy): Bacteria > Cyanobacteriota > Cyanobacteriia > Cyanobacteriales > Xenococcaceae > JASJDJ01. The sequence continues at coordinate 735 of JBFRWK010000154.1, forward strand.
CCTACTTTGCTGACGGAATGGGGTAAGGTAACGGTGACTTGGTGGACTCATGCCATCAATGGCTTACACGAAAATGATTTTATCATGGCAGCGAAAAGCGATCGCATTGCCAGTGACATGACTTGAATGAGGATTACAACAAAACTAATCAAAACAATATCTAAATAAATCCTTCAGTAGATGCCAGACACAATTACAATCTGCTAATCTCTGAGATTTATGAAGATTAAAAAATGAGACTTAAAAGCAAAATTTTATTAGGGTATGGAATTATCTTAAGTCTAATAGTTTTGGTTGGTAGTTGGGGTACTTTCAATTTACGTCGTTTGGGTAAAGCTAGTAATGCTATTTTAGAAGAAAATTATCGGAGTATTCTTGCTGCGGAGAATCTTATTGACTCAATTGAACGACAAGATAGTGCAATTTTATTAGCTATTTTAAACGATCGAATTCAGGCAAAGACGCAATTTCGTCAAGGAGAAATTAATTTTTTACAATGGTTGGCTAGAGCAAAAGATAATATTACTCTTCCAGGAGAAGAAGAAATTTTAACTGATTTAGAATCAACTTACAACGATTATCTTACAGCTATTGACTTTGACCAAATTACTATCGATCGATACAACGAAGATATTTTTCCCTTATTTGAAGAAATAAGAGATTTATCAACACAATTAAGAGAAGTTAATCAAACAGCAATGATCTCTGCTTCTGGATCGGCACAACAAGTTTCTCAGCAAGCAATTTGGTCAATGATTTTTGCTTTAACTAGTTCTGCTAGTTTGGGGTTAATTTTTAGTTTGTTATTAGCAAATCGCATTACTAAACCAATTAGTCAAACTATCGCAGCTACAGAAAAGATTGCTAAGGAAAATTATGATATTGCCATCGAAGTAGATTCTCAAGATGAATTAGGTAGCTTGGCAACAGCAATTAATCAGATGAGTCAAAAACTCAAATCTTTTCATGAGTTAAATCTTGGCAAAGTAATAGTAGAAAAACAGCGTAACGAAGCAATTATTCAAAGTATCGGCGACGGCATTATAGTTGTAGATGAAAGTCTAAAAATTATTGCTCTCAATCCTATTGCTGCTAGTTTAGTTAACATCAAGCCTCAATTAGCGGTTAATAATGATTTTTTAATTGTTTTTGACAACCCAGAGCTTTATGAATATTTACAAGAAACAATTAAAACGGGAAAGCCTCCTAAACTTAAAGAAAAAGAGAATATTTTATCTGTAAATAAACAGCAAAAAACTCAATATTATCAATTTAATATCAGTCCTGTTGTCACTAAAGAAAAAAAGATTATTGGCGGGATTGTCTTGCTACAAGATATTACTAACCTCAAAGAAATGGTCAAAGCTCACGGCGGGACAATTTGGGTAGACTCTATCTTAGGAGAAGGGAGTACTTTCACTTTTACTTTACCAGTTAATAATTAATAACTAAATTTGAATTCAATTCTTACATCTTATGTCCAAAGCAAAAATCCTAGTTGTTGACGACGAAAAAAATATTAGACTAACAGTAACTCGTGCCTTAGAAGCATTAGACTATTTTGTGCATAATGCTTTTGACGGTAAAGAATTACGTAACACTGTTTATAACGTTTTAGAAAGAGAAAACGCCAGTCAAAACCAAGATTCTGAATTCGATAAAGCCTTAGAATTAGCTAAATATCACGCCAGTAAAAGACAATTCGATCGCGCTATTGCCTCTGTCAAGCAAGCTATCGGCTTCGATCCCTCTAGTCCCGAAGCTTTTGTTTTACTAGGAAAATTACAAGAAACCCTAGGAGATCGAAGTGAAGCACTCAGAAACTATCGTGTGGCGGTCGATCTCGATCCTACTTATCAACCTGCTCAAGATAATTTAGATCGTGCTACACAAAATAGTAACAAAGCCAGACCCACCTTTTAGAAATTGGGGATTGGCTAATAGTTTATCTATTTATGAACGCCCTCGCACCTTAGTTATTAAGATTTTAGAAGAGTCGCTCGTTTTATACTTCAAATATTTAACTGCAAATAGTAAAGATAAGTTATAACCAATCTTCAACGGTTAATGCCCAACGTTCGTGGTCGCGCCATTCTCCGTTAATCTTTAAGTATCGGCGAGAAAAGCCTTCTTTCGTAAAACCCAATCTTTTAACTAAATTAATTGAAGCAATATTTTCAGGCTGAATATTGGCTTCAACTCGATGCAAACCGAGACTTTTAAAAGCGTAATCGATCGCCAAACCTACTCCTTTACTCATCAATCCTTTACCTGCAAAGTCTACATCAACGTAATAACTGAGATAAGCATTACAAAAAGTTTTATAGAAGATTTGGCTCAAGTTTACTACTCCAAGAATTTTATTGTCAGTTGCCTGGCAAATTAATAAACCTTCGTGGTTTTCATTGTGACAGCGATCGATATATTCTTTACATTCTCGTTCAGTTAGTGGAGGAAAAACCCAAGGAAAATGAAATTCTTGACTTCTTTGATTGAGAGATAGCAATTCTTGACAATCTGCTTGAGTTTGTTTTCTAAGGAAAACGCGAAGTGACATATAGATTTTTAGTTATTTTGTTATTTGGTTCGTAGCGCATTCATCAACTGTAGTCGGTTAGTCGGTAAATTTTACTATCACAGAAAACAAATTCCGAACGTCCTTTAAGTTGAAGTCTATCGCCTACTTTCATCCCATTTTGTAGATCTATAGCTAGCACACCAGTATAGTCTACTTCTATCGATGCCCCGTTACCTTCTAAATCCCACTTCGTTACAGTTTGTTTTCGGGAAGAAAATAGTTGTTTCGATTGTTCTGCGATCGCTCGGAATTCTTTGATGCCAAATGCGCTCGCGTTAGTTTCACCCCCAGAGATGTTTTTGAATTCGATGTTGTCATGTATTACTTCCATCATGCGATCGATATCGAAACTATTGTAAGCATTTAGATAGCGTTGAATTAAAGTTTGTTTCTCGTCAGCTTCCATCGATCGAATTCTCTTTTTGAATAACGATTTTCTTAAGGATTATGTCTCCCCCTTGCAATGATAAAACTAAGATATAGATAGATCACTAAAAATACAAAATTAGGAATGCAAATTCGAGCAACTAATACAGCACTATTAGATTGGACTGGCGATGTTCTTGCCCTGGGTATATTTGAGGACGAAACAGAGTTAACAGGAGATTTAGCTCAGTTAGACGAGAAATTATCGGGAACGATTAGCGATTTAATCGAAGAAGAAGAATTTACAGGTAAAGCAGGAAGTACGGCGAAAACTCGCCTAGGTAATAAAAGCTCAATTCGCAAACTGATACTAGTTGGATTGGGTAAAGCAGAAGATCTAAAGTTAAATAACTATCGGAATACAGCAGCAGCGATCGCCCGTGCAGCCAAAAAAGACAAGACTCTTGGTATTAGTTTACCCGTAACCAAAGAAAAACCAGCAGCGATCGCCCAAGCAATTACCGAAGGCATTCTTTTGGCATTACATCAAGATAATCGTTTTAAATCTAATCCAGAAGATAAACAACCAAAACTAGAAACCATAGATCTATTAGGTTTAGATGGTCAAGATGAAGCGATCGCTAAAGGTGAAAAAATTGTTGATGGGGTAATTCTGGCACGGGAATTAGTCAATGCTCCTGCCAATGAAGTTACCCCTGTTACTATGGCAGAAACTGCCCAAGCAATTTCTTCTGAGTACGGTTTGGCTTTGGAAATCCTCGAAAAAGAAGACTGCGAACAGTTTGAACAAGGAATGGGGGCATACTTAGGAGTAGCCCAAGCTTCCGATTTACCGCCTAAATTTATTCACCTCACTTACAAACCAGAAGGAACGCCCAAACGTAAAATAGCTATTGTTGGTAAAAGTCTTACTTTTGACTCTGGCGGACTTAACTTAAAAGTGGGTGGCAGTGGCATAGAAACGATGAAAATGGATATGGGTGGCGGTGCAGCTACTCTCGGTGCAGCCAAAGCGATCGCTCAACTCAAACCAGATGTCGAAGTTCATTTTGTCTGTGCAGCCACCGAAAATATGATTAGCGGTCATGCCATGCACCCAGGGGATATTCTCAAAGCCTCTAATGGTAAAACTATCGAAGTTAATAACACGGATGCCGAAGGTAGGCTCACTTTGGCTGATGCTTTGGTTTTTGCTGAAAAATTAGAAGTAGATGCGATCGTCGATTTAGCAACCCTGACGGGAGCTTGTGTTGTTGCTCTCGGTAACGATATGGCTGGTTTATGGAGTACGGAAGAGTCTCTTAGTAGTCAGCTTAAAACCGCAGCCGAATTAGCTGGAGAAAAATTCTGGGAAATGCCCATGGAAGACAAATATTTTGAAGGACTCAAATCTAAGATAGCAGATATGAAAAATACAGGGCCTCGTGCTGGTGGTTCGATTACTGCTGCTCTTTTCCTCAAGCAGTTTATCAAAGATACTCCTTGGCTTCATCTAGATATTGCAGGGCCAGTTTGGGCAGATAAACCCAATGGTATTAATAATTCTGGGGCAACTGGTTTTCCCGTCCGTACTTTAGTTAACTGGGTATTAGGGGATTAAATCCGTAGGGACGGTTCGCGAACCGTCCCTACAAAAAACAATCTTTTTTTATTCCCGTTCGATAATCCCACCACCTAAAACCATTTCCCCCTGATACAAAACTGCTGCTTGACCTGGAGTAATACCAAATTGTGGCTCGTCAAAAACTAGTTTAATTCGCCCATCTTCTAAAGGAATAACATTAACTGGCACAGAACGAGAACGATAGCGGACTTTGACCTGACAGCGAATTGGTGTATTTGGTTCGGCAATAGAAACCCAATTCATTCTATTAACCGTACATTCACTGCGACCACCAGCAGAGCGATTTCCCACTACTACCCGATTCATCACTGGGTCTATTTTAACTACATAAAGAGGTTCTGCTGCTGCAATGCCCAGACCTTTTCTCTGTCCGATGGTGTAATGATGGATGCCTGTATGTTTGCCCAATACTTTACCTTCAAGATCGACAATATCACCCTCTTGTTGACTTATATATCGATCGAGGAATTTTTGCATCGAACCGTGAGCTTCAATAAGACATAAATCTTGACTTTCTGGTTTTGCAGCCGTTTTTAAGCCTAATTCAGCAGCAATGTTTCTTGTTGCATCTTTAGTCTGATTTCCCAAGGGAAAAACCGTTCCTGCCAGTAAATCTTGAGTGAGATCGTATAAAAAATAGGATTGATCTTTCTTGGGGTCTACCGCTTTTAATAATTGATAGCGATCGCTATTTTCATCATAATTAATTCTGGCATAATGACCCGTAGCGATTTTATCGATACCTAATTCTTTTTGGGCATACTGTAACATCGGGCCAAATTTTACTGTCCGATTACATTGAGAACAAGGTAAAGGGGTAACTCCAGATTCATAACCAGTCACCAAATAATCAATAATATATTTTTGAAATAGTTCTCGTGTATCGACTATTTGATGGGGAATATCTAATTGTTCGCAAATTTTGGCTGCATCTACCATACCTTCCGAACAGCATTGACCTTTACCCTTCATCAACCAAAGAGTAAGTCCAACTACTGTATATCCTTGATTTTGTAAGATGGCAGCAGCAACAGAACTATCTACACCACCAGATAAGCCGACTACGACTTTAGACATGGAACTAAAATAAATATGTAAACTTCTAGAAAATATGGGTATTTTTTTATAGTAGTTTGATTGCAATTATTATGACAACCAAACCAATGTTTTTCGATCGCGGCAGTGCCAGCTACGCTGACCGTCATTTCTATTCTGCACAGTTTACTTGGTCTTGGGCGCGAATTTTAGCCATTAAAACCTGGTTGGTACTTTCTTTGGGCGGATTTTTCCCCTTATTTTTAGCTATGCCAACTTTAGCCGAGTCTAGACCAAGTATTAGTAAACAATTACCCCCACCTCCCCCTATTTCTCCTGGCAGTAGCACCACGAGAACTCGACGTTATCTTTTGCATCAGAGAACTGAGATCGATCCGCCTACTAATATTCATAGTAATCGCTCTAAGGAATATACTTTTAGTGCGCCTAAAACTAATTTACCCTTGAGCAATACAACTCAAATTTACAAAGTTGAAGTATTTGGTAGTAGCGACATGGTATTAGAGCAGGTTCGCAATATTGAACCAAAAGCTTTTCGTCAAGGTAGTGTAATTCAAGCAGGAATTTTTCAAGACCAAGCCAATGCAGAAGAATTAGTTCGTCAGCTAGCCAGACAAGGTTTATGGTCGCGAATCATTAGTCAATAAAGACCGACTTATTCCGAACAATAACTCGTGTATTTTATCTTTTTTTTCTCCTTTACTTGTCTAGTATTGATTAAATTCAGAGAAAAAAACAATTTTGGTCAAGATCGTAAAGTGTCATACTTCGCTATCTTCTCAATAAAAAATTAGAGCATAATTATAGATAGCAAATATATAAATATATGGCATTTGCCAAAATTTTCCTGAATCAAAATTAGTAAATTTGACAAGGTCACTAAAGAACTATGAATACACAAATTACAAGTAAATTACTACCAGGAATCATAACTACTACTCTATTAACTGGAGTTTTGCTTCCTGCTAAACCTGCTGTAGCTGATGGTTTGCTTAAAGATATTGGTATTGGTGCTGCTACTGGTGTAGTTACAGGAGAAGTTATTAACAATGGTTCGACATTAGGTAATGCTGTCAAAGGGGCAGCTACTGGTGCTGCGGTCAATGCTACTCACAATCGCAATAACAATTCTGTAGGCGGTGTCGTCCAAGATGCTGCTGTTGGTGCTGCTGCTAATACGGTAACAGGCGTAATCATCGATGATGGTGGTGTGGGGGAAAATGCAGCTACTGGTGCTGCTACAGGCGCACTTATTAATATTCTTAAATAATTTATGAGAAAAATCATCGCTCTGGGTCTTAATTGTTAATACTTAAACAAGTAGCGACCCTTAAGAGCGATGAGCAAGAATTCCGATCGGTTAGAGCAAATTATTGTCTCTGCTCAACAAATGCAAGAGATCGAACAACGCATTTTTGCTGCGGGTATGCCTGTAGCAGCCTTGATGGAAAAGGCAGCAGGATTATGTAGCGTCAAAATTAAAACCTTTTATTCTCTAGAGCAAGTCACTAAAGTTGGTATTATTGTCGGCCCCGGTCATAATGGAGGTGATGCTTTAGTCATAGCTCGTGAAATGCATTTATCGGGCTATACGGTCAAAGTTTATCTTCCTTTACCTAAACTCAAAGAGTTAACCGCAGCCCATGCCCAATATGCTAAAAACTTGGGTATTCCCTTCAGTGAAGATTTAGAAGTTTTACAAGATTGTGAATTAATTATTGATGGTTTATTTGGGTTTGGATTAAGTCGATCGCTTTCTGGGAATATTGCCAAAGCGGTAGATAAACTCAATAGTTGGTCAAAACCCATTGTGAGTATCGATCTTCCTTCGGGTATTCATACCGATACGGGTAAGGTTTTAGGTACAGCCATAAAAGCTACTCAAACATTATGTTTGGGTTTGTGGAAGCGAGCTTTTTTCCAAGAAGAAGCTTTGGAATATATCGGCACGGCAACAAGACTAGATTTTGGTATTCCCCCAGCAGATGTCTGGGAAGTAATTCCCCATCCTGCACCCATTCAACAGATTACCCGCTCCTTAGTTCGACAGTTTTTGCCTCTGTCCCGTCCGCTAGTTACCCACAAATATCAACAGGGGCATCTTTTAGTTATTTGTGGTTCTCTGCGTTACGCGGGAGGTGCTATTCTAACGGCTTTGGGGGCTAGAGCTTCAGGAGTAGGAATGTTATCGGTAGCCGTACCAGAATCTCTCAAACCAATTTTGGTTACTCATTTGCCAGAAGCATTAATTATTGGTTGTCCCGAAACTCCTACAGGTGCGATCGCTTCTTTACCCCCTTTAGCAGCAGATTTTAGTAATTATGATACGATTGCCTGTGGCCCTGGTTTAACCAAAGAAGCTCAGCCTATTGTTGAAGCAGTTTTGTCAGCAGAATGTCCTATCTTATTAGATGCTGATGGGTTAAATATTTTGGCGCAGCTAGAACCTATTTCAACTCTAGCTAAAAGAACCGCAGCCACAGTTTTAACTCCTCATTGGGGAGAGTTTAAACGTCTTTTTCCTCAGATTGACAATCCCGAACAAGATAGAATCGATATGGTTCGACAAGCTGCGATCGCCACTCAAGCCATTGTCTTACTCAAAGGATCGAGAACAGCTATAGCCGATCCTCAAAATCATCTATTTGTCGTACCTGCAAGTACTCCCGCTTTAGCTAGAGGTGGTAGTGGCGATGTCTTAACTGGACTGGCTGGAGGCTTAATGGCACAAACTGTAGTATCCCAATCCCAAGAGCGATCGCTAACAGAGATAATAGCTACCGCAGCTTGGTGGCACGCTCGATCGGGAATTTTAGCTGCTAGAGAAAGAACCCAACTTGGAGTTGACGCTTTCACTTTATCTCAATACTTGACTATTGCTCTTCACAAAATTTCTGCTAACTCGGTGGAATAGTTTACTAAAAAAAAATATCTATAATGTTAATTTATTAATAATTTCTAGTAATATTTACGTGGAACTACTTATGTTTTTTCTGCAAACTCGGTAAATTTTTTATATGTGTTGTTTATATAATTATTTGTTTGCAGAGTGATTTTTCTAATTAGATTAAGCAATTCTTAGATTATTTGAGTTTAAAAACTATGTTTCATGAAAAATTTAAGCTAAAAAAAGAGAATTTTGTTGTTATATTGCTAGGCTGTGTTGTTTTACTAATACTCTGGATTAGTAATCGCCAGGAAAATTCTCAAGCTTCATTTCATTTATTACCAAAAGTATTATTAGAAAAACTTGCCAAATCCCCTATAGATCGATCGATTCAAGAAAGAATAAGCATGGGCAACCAAATTTTAATTACAGGGGATAGTACTCCAGATAAACAAGTTGCAGCCAAAGCATTTGCTGCTGGAGATTATTCTAGAGCAGCAGCTAAGTTTAGCTCTTCATTGCAACTATATCCCAACGACCCCGAAGCTTTAATTTACATGAATAATGCCGTAGCAGCTAGTAAGGGTAGCCAACTAAAAATTGGAGTAAGTGTACCCATTGGGGGAAACCTTAATGTTGCCAAAGAAATGTTAAGAGGAGTTGCTCAAGCTCAAAATGAAATTAATCAAAATGGTGGCATTAAAGGAACATTAGTTAAAATCGAAATTGCTAACGACGACAACAATCCCAAAATAGCCAAACAAATAGCCAATCAATTTGTTGAAGACCCAAAAATACTAGCTGTAATTGGGCATAATTCTAGTAACGCTTCTTTGGCAGCAGGGCCAATATATCAGGAAGCAGGATTGGTCATGATGTCTCCTACTAGTACTGCTAGAGAGTTAGCTACCATAGGCAACCATATCTTTAGAACTACCCCTAATACCAGAGTTATTGCCCATACTCTTGCGCGTTACATAGTAGAATCTGCCAACAAAAGCTCTGTTGCTCTTTGTTTGGATTCACAATCAGATGCTAGCAAATCATTTCGACAAGAATTTACTATTGCTTTATTTGAATATGGTGGGGAAGTTGCACCTACTTTATGTGATTTTTCAGCATCGTCTTTTAATGCTGGTAAAATACCTTCTCAGGCTATTAGTGATGGAGCAGATGCTTTACTCTTGATTCCTGCTGTCAATAAAATCAATCAGGCTATTGACGTAGCTAGAGCTAACGATCGTCGTCTGACTTTAATTGGCAATCATTCAATGTACACTTACGAGACAGTCAAAGAAGGACAACAATATATTAATGGGATGGTACTTTCAGTAGTTTGGCATCCAAATATTCACACCAATTCTTCTTTTCTCAACAATGCTAGATCTTTGTGGGGAACAGTTGGTAGTTGGCGTACGGCTACTTCTTATGATGCAACAACAGCAATTTTGACAGCTTTAAAAGCAGAAGCTAGTAGGGAACAATTGCAACAGTCGTTATCTAGTCCTGGGTTTTCGGTGAAAGGAGCAACTGGAGAGCTTAAATTTCTTTCTTCAGGAGATCTTCAGGGAGATTCTGAGTTAGTTAAAATTCAGCCAGGAAATAGATCGGGAACGGGATATGATTTTGTTTCTTTAGATTCTGATTCCTAAGTTTAATTAACCCAGACAAGTCAGCCACAAAGGTAAAGTTAGGGGAAGAGCGATCGTACTTAGCAAAATTGTACTAGCTGCTATTTGTCGATCGAGATTATATTCTTCAGCTAAGATGACATTCGCGAAAGCCGTTGGCATACCCGACATCATCACTAAAGCTAAGCGACCATCCCCTTCTACACCTAGAAGTGTTAAACCGACTGCTACTAAAGCTGGTAAAATCAAAAGTTTGAGAGAAGTTGGGACAATAGCTGTTTTCAAGCTTTTAATACCTTGGAGCTTGCCTAACTGCATTCCAATTAAGAAAAATGAGGTAGGAACAACAATCATAATACCATACTTAAAGACTGATTCTACAAGCTCGGGCAAAGCAACATTTCTAGTAGTGTAACCGATCACAAATGCCCATAAAGAAGGAACTTTTAACAAGGCTTCCAATCGGATTATTTTTTTGGTACTAGCTTGGGAAGAACTAAAATAGTTCGCAATCATTGCTCCCAATCCATAACTGCCAAGTAAATTGTGAGTGACACCGTATAAAACAATCCAACTCCAATAATGTCGATCGACAAAGTTAGGGATAACGACTAGACCGATAAAACCCGTATTACCTAGCATTGATGCCAGAACAAAACTACCTTTTCCCGAACCATTAAAAGGAAAAACTTTACTAAATAACTTATTTCCCCATGGCAAGCCAGAAAAGATATAAATCAGATCGTTGAGCCAAGTAGACTGTATAGATCGATCTACATAGATAGATTTAAGCTTTTCCCAATGCTGCAAAAGAGCTACAGATATTATTAATCCTACTAACAAGGCAATCAGAGTTACTACAGGAGGAATCCAGACTGCCTCATCAAAATCGGAACGACGAGCTAAAACTAAGATCTGTAGGGGAACTCCAATCCAATAAAGACTCCGACCTAATAATCTCGGTAAGTTGGTAGGAACTAGTTGGTATCGAAGCATAATGACACCCAGACTTGTCCAAAAAATACTATTTACAATAGTCCACATTAATTTTGCTCGCTGGTTAACGCTTTTGCTTCCTACTAAGACACTATTACTTTGTTACTTTTTTTTAAGGAATGTACCTGAATGTTTATATATCCTTTAGTTATAATTTCGCAGAAAACCCTTAACTTTTCAAGCAAATTGATTATATTTTCTGTGGTAAAAAGAATCGAAATGTGCTACTTGAAACTTGCAATTTAGCAAAAAATATGATATTAGTCTAATTCGATTACCTCGATTTCTCATCAGTTACGCTAAATTAAACCTTCGATTTCAGGAGCGGAGAATCTAGGGAAATTCTTTAGTGATTCTATATTTTTGTTGGTAGTTTTTTTGATTTAGACAAATATACAGATAAATCTCTTAATTTTACCAATTGTTCGTGTATATTTTATTTTTCGATCGGTATTTTCTCCAAAGAAAATAGACAATACATAACCGATTGAAAATCAAATCATAGTATATTTAAATTTTTATTTTCATTTAAACAAAAACTTTATTTTAAAAATAAACAATTCTTCTCAGGTGATTTTAAAAAAAAATAGCAAAAATAGAATTAAATTAAATTACTTGGCTTTAAAATATGAAAATAAAATTCGATTATAGCTTCGATCGAAACGGATTTTTCAATAGTTATGAAAGAAGAGCAGCATTAGAAAAAGCAGGTGAAATTTGGTCTTCTTTGATTAATGATGATTTTGAAGCTATTCCTGAGGGGGTAGAATTTACAATTCAGAATCCGACAAATGGCGATAGTGAGACAATTATTTTAGAAGAAGAAATAGACGATATTATAATTTATGTGGGAGCAAATACTTCTCCTTATGGAGGTAGTTCTGATGGTCAGCCATTAATTAATAACCATGGTTGTCATTTAACTGGATGTGCTTGCAGTAAATGTTCTGTCTCAAACAAAAATACTATTAATCTTTCTCAACGAGGAGTTTTAGATTCAGACAATTCAAAAATATTAGGAAAAGCCCAAATAGATGGAATAGACCTTGAAGGAGATATTTTCCAAAGAAGAATTTCCGATAATTTTCGCGAGCGAGGAGTTGTTACAGACTTTGAACCTTGGGCTGGTACTATTTCTTTTAACTCAGAAATCGACTGGGATTTTAGTTTAGATAATCCCAATCTAGAAAAAATTGATTTTATTAGCGTTGCCCTACACGAAATTGGTCATGTTTTAGGTATTGGGACTGCGCCTATTTTTGACAGTATTGGTGCGGGAAGAACTTTTGATGGAGTAAATGCTTTAGCAGTAAACAATGGCGATCCCATTCCCTTAGAAGCAGATTTAGGACATATTCAAGACGGTTTCCAAGGTAACAGTGTTTTGCTCGATCCGACTAAAAATATCGGTCGTAACCTTCCAAGCAATATCGATTTAGCCATACTTGCAGATATTGGTTATGAAATAGACGGTTTTACAACTCAAGGTTCAATACCAGCCCTGGCAACAAGCGAAGAAGAACTTATTTTTGGCTCAATTATTAACGATAATATTGATGGCTTATTAGGTGACGATCGAATTCAAGGAGGATTGGGAGAAGATACTTTATTTGGTAGTGGAGGTAGCGATATATTATTCGGTCAAGGCGATGGAGACTTAATTTTTGGTGGTCGAGGCGAAGACGAATTACAAGGTGGTGCATCTGATGATACGCTTCAAGGTGATGCAGGAAATGATACAGTTTTTGGTCAACAAGGAAACGATCGACTTTTCGGTAATGATAATCACGACCAACTTCAAGGAGGATTAGGAGAAGATACCCTGTTTGGGGGCGAAGGTAACGATCTGATGCGGGGAGGGGATGACCGAGATTATTTTTGGTTTGAAGCTAACAATGGTCAGGATGTTATTAATGAATTTATCGTAGCAGAAGATACAATCGTTCTCGCTGCTAGTTTGGGCTTTAATAATGGTGCCGAACTACTAGATGCGATAACCAATACTGGATTGAGTTCTACTGGTGGTTTATTTTCCCAGATTACCCTCAGCCCAGAAAATACCATCTCGATTTTTCACGATAATTCTTTAACCGCAGAGAATTTCGCCATTGATGTTCCTTTACAAGTGACTGACTTGCAAACTACCGCCAGTGGTTTTGTGTTGGAATTCAATCGATCGATAGATTTAGAGCAATTTAATCTTTATGGTAGCAATGCCGCCGATCTGAGGCTAGTTAGCCAAACTACTGGTGAATTAGTCCGAGGATCGGCAATTTGGGATGAAGGTAATAATAGCCTTACTTTTGTAAAAACCGAAGGAATTCTGGCAACAGATCGATACGAACTTACTATTTTTAGCCGTCAAGATGGTTTAGTTACTGAGTTGGGAACATTATTAGACGGCAATGGAGATGGTAATTTTGGCGATAACTTTACTCGAACATTAAATATTGATAATAGTAATCGGCGAGTTTTAAGTATCGATGATTTTAGTCACGCACCAGGACAAAAAATTGATTTTCCCACTCAAGAGCGAGATTTAGCCATTAATCTCGATAATGGTGCAGGAGTAACTAAAATAGACTTCGATCTCACTTTCGATCGCGATATTCTCGGTGTAAATGATATTTTAGTCAATCGAGATCTAGCTGGTTGGCAATTAACTCAGAAAAATTTTGAGACCCCAGGTCGAGTTTCCATTAGTCTGGAAGGAGAAACTGCCTTAAATAGAGAAGACGTAGAATTAGTATTTATCGATGCAGAAGTAGCCGATACAGCGGTTTATGGTCGATCGGGCTTAGTAAAAATTGAATCGATTAGGCTGAATAATGGTAATATCGCTGCTGTAGGAGATACTGGCGTGGGACAAGTGGCTTACAAAGGAGATGTGAGTGGTAATGGTAGGTACAGTAGCTTAGATGCTTCTTTAATAGCCCATACTTCGGTAGGTATTAATTCTGGTTTTGATGCTTACAGCGCGATCGATCCACTGATAATTGGGGATGTTAATAATGATGGTAATATCACTGCTGTAGACGCAAGTTTGGTCACTATATAATTGAAATTAAGCTATCAATTTAGATAATTGTTAGTTTAAAATTCCCATAAAGCTTGCATATTCTATACGATCTTGAGCTATCCTTTTTAAGAGGTTTTTCCTCATTAAAGACTAGTTAAGGATTTGTTAAATAACGCTGAATGAATATTACTCTTAGTTTTGGCGTTCTCGTTCTTGGCATAATATCTTCTTATTTTGAGTGGCTACCCGTTGATATTACAATTACGCTTACAGTTTTAGCTCTTGCTCTAATCTCTTTTGTGTTTGAGTGGCTACCCGTCGATTTGACAGCTATTATGGTTGCCATTGTGTTAATGCTCTTTAGAGTAGTTACTCCAGAAGAAGGCATTGCTGGCTTTGGCAATTCTGCCACCATTACGGTGATGGCAATGTTTATTCTCAGTGCAGGTATTACTCGGACAGGGGCCCTTCAAATTGTCAGAGATTGGTTACTCAATCTCGGAGGCAAAAGCACCACTCAACAAATCTTGATTTTAGGTTTAATTGTTGGCCCTATTAGTGCAGTTATTAATAATACAGCAGTTGTGGCTATTTTTATTCCGATTATTGAAGATTGGTGTAAAAAACAAAGTATTTCTATCTCAAAGTTGCTGATGCCTTTGTCTTTTGTCTCTATTTTGGGCGGGACTCTTACTTTAATTGGAACTTCTACCAATATTTTGGCTAGTGGCTTATCTCAAAAATTAGGTTATGGAGAATTTAAACTCTTTCAGTTTACTCAATTGGGTATATTTGTTTTTCTGATTGGATTGCTGTATATAGCTTTCTCGGCTCCAAGAATTTTACCCAATCGGAAACAAGTTAGTAATGGCTCTCTTGGAGAAGATTATGGTTTAAAAGATTATGTTACCGAAGTAGTAGTTACACCTCGTTCTACCCTAATCGGTCAAACCCTCAAGCAGAGTGGGATTCAGCGTAAATTTGATGTAGACGTACTAGAGTTGATTCGTAACGATAGTCATTTTCCCCAACCGATCGCCGATAAAATTATTAACGTAGGCGATATTCTAATCGTTAGGGGTAGCAGAGAAGATTTATTAAATATTAAAGAAGAAAAAGGATTAGAAATCTTACCCGATGTTAAGTTTAATCAAGAATGGTGGGAACAGGAACTGAATACGGGACAAGAGAAAATTGGTGAAGTACTCATTTTATCTAATTCTCGCCTGATTGGTAGTACTCTTAAAGATTTACGTTTTCGTCAACGCTACAATGCCACTGTCCTTGCTATTCGTCGGGGGGAAGAGTTTTTACGAGAACGTTTGGGTAAAATTCCGCTTCGTTTTGGCGATCTCTTATTAGTACAAGGTCCTAAACAAAGTTTTTTAGGTTTACAAACCACAAGAGAATTATTGGTAATCGAACAAAAAACCGTAGAGAATATACCCTCAGATAAAGCCATCATCTCTATTATGATTTGTTTGGCAGTGATTATTATTTCTGCTTTTAATTTGTCTCCTATTATGGTGAGTGCTTTAGCAGGAGTAGTTTTAATGGTTTTAACAGGTTGCTTAAAACCAGGAGAAATATATGGTGCTGTACGCTGGGATGTAATTTTTCTCTTAGCTGGATTAATTCCTTTGGGTACTGCCATGACTAATTCTGGTGCAACTGAGTTACTGGCAAAACCATTATTAATTGTCGGTAGCAATTTATCTGGATACTGGATTTTGTTATTTTTCTACATTACTACTTCTTTGCTGACAGCAATTCTTTCTAATAACGCTGCTGTGTTACTGATGATCCCCTTGGGTGTACAAGTAGCTACAGCATTAGATATCAATCCTCTTGCCGTAATGTTTGCCGTAACTTTTGCTGCTTCTAATAGTTTTATGACCCCTATCGGTTATCAAACCAATACCATGATTTATGGCCCTGGAGGATATCGCTTTACAGATTTTGTACGTTTAGGCACACCATTGAGTTTGATTATGGCTATAGTTACACCTATTTTGATTATTGGACTTTATGGCTTGTAAAACTCATAACTTTTTTTCGGTTTCTACGACCAAGAAGTAAGGAAAACCCTAAAATTAAAATATTGCTCCTTTGTGCCAACTTTTGTTACATTTATTTACATAAGAGAACAAAAATTTACATTACGAGGTAATAAAAAAATGGTTATTTTAATTTCCGTCTTACTAGTTGGTTGGGTTGCTGCTGCCGTAATTGGAACTCAAGCCTACTTTAGAGGCGAACAAACCAAACCAATTCACGAACGTAATCTTAAGGCAGATTCTTTCGAGCCATTAGCAAAATCCTTTACAGGTAAAGAAACAAACTATGCTAATCGAGTTCCCGCTTTTGGTTTAGATACCTACACTAGCCAAAACCTATAAGCTTATATTCCCCTAATTGGTTTGAGGGAGTCTAAATAAAGAAAAGTGTGCAACAAAACATTAGCACCATCAATACATTGCTCTGGTGAAGTATATTCACTAGCAGAATGAGATACTCCCAACTCGCTAGGAACAAAAATCATCCCCATATCCGTAATCTGAGCTAGTTCTTGAGCATCATGACTAGCTCGACTGGGTAGATGAGTGTAACTTAATTGTAAATCTTCACAGACTTGAGCGATCGCCTTTTGAATATAGGGTTCGGCTAAGGCTGGTTCGTTTTCTAGACAACTATTTAACCGAATTTGGGTGTTAGTTTCTACAGCAATTTCTTCTAAATGCGATCGCAATTGATTTAAGAGACTGTCAATATGTAAACTAGACAAATCGCGAATATCTAAACTCATCTCTACCCAACCAGGAACAACATTAGCAGCATTGGGTAGTAGTTGCATTTTCCCTACTGTGGCTACTTGTTGACCTGGACTACTAGCAATGTTATTAACAGCCAAAACCACTTTAGCAGCAGCTACTAAAGCATCTTTCCTGAGATGCATAGGAGTAGTTCCTGCATGGTTAGCACTACCCTTAACAGTAATCGTAAAACGTCTCTGACCGACGATCCCTTCAACAACACCAATTTTTTTATCCATAGATTCTAAAACTGGCCCTTGCTCTACGTGTAATTCAACAAAAGCAGCTATATCCTTGCTACTGCGTCGAACTCGGGCTATATTATGCCAATTACCGCCAATTTTTTCTAAGCAACTAAAAATATCTGTACCATCGGGACGAAGATAATAGTCGGGGTCGTTAATAACTCCACCAGAAATTGCTTTAGAACCGATCATCGAGCCTTCTTCATCCGTAAACACGATTACTTCAAGAGGATGATTCAGCAGAATGTTATTTTCGTGCAAGCTACGAGCAATCTCAATTCCTGCCAATACCCCATAAGCCCCATCGTAATGACCACCACAGGGAACAGTATCGATATGAGAACCCGTAGCTAAAGCTGGCGCATCCGTGTATTTTCCTGGATATCGACCAATAATATTACCCGCAGCATCGAGCCTGACTTTCATTCCTGCTTGACTCATCCAAGTTTGAACGAGGTTACGGGCTAAAATATCTTCTTGACTATAGGCAATTCGTTTCACGCCACCATCTGGTAATTGACCAACTTGTGCCAAACGAGTAATAGTCTGATTTAAGCGATCGCCATTAATTAAAAGTTTATTACGCCACGCAGTCGATTTCATAAAGTCTCAAGAACGGATAATGAAGAGAAAATTTTGAGATACCTAAATGTTTATTTCTAATTGGATCCAGCATACAATATTTCCTTAGTGACGAAAAATAGGCTTTCTAAGGAAAAATTCTGATGAAACGTATTTTTATTTGTGGTTCTGCCCTCAGAGGTCAACCAGATCATCAAAATTTGCAAGATGCTAAATTTATAGGAGAAGCCAAAACCTTACCTAAATATCGTCTTCATGCTGTTAAAGATGGTTGGCATCCTGGTATTTACGAAGTAGAAACCAATGGAATTAGTATTCCTGGAGAAATCTATGAAATGACAGAACAAGAGTACCAATATCTACTAGCTAATGAACCACCTAATATGTATCCTGCGACTGTTTATTTAGAAGATGACTCAGAAGCTATAGCAATGCTTTATCCTCAAGAGTTAATTGAAAAGAATGGTTGGCAAGATATCTCTGAATTTGGTGGTTGGGCAGCTTATAAAGCAAGCTGTTAATTGCGCTCGAGTTATGCTTAAATTAAAGATTTTTGACAATTAAACAATCAAACAAAAGCTGTTATGAACTCTGATAATAAATTGATGTTTCTAGTCTTTGGTATTCCTTTAGTTGGTCTAGTCTACTGCGGAATTGGGATAGCAGCCATGACTTCTTTTTCTGTCATTAGAGAACACGCTTTAATCTCAGGTGCTATCTTCATCCTGATCCCGTTTATTACTGCTGCTTCAATTTGGATTACAGCTTCAGCTAAAGCCTATAAAAACTAGCGCGGAATGCGGTCAGCGCAGGCTCCGTCGTGTCTTGGTGAGCCTTCCCTAGCGGAGGAAACCTCCGCGGGTTCTCACCGCTTTTACGGCGGAGTAACGCTGACTAAGGATGGTATTTTATCCAATGATGGGCGATATCGAGGCGACGACAAATCCAAACTCGATCGTGGCTTGTGATATAATCGAGAAAACGTCCTAAAGCTGCAATTCTGCCTGGTTTTCCTGCTAATCTCGCATGAAGTCCTACAGACATCATTTTAGGGCTAGTTTCTCCTTCTTGGTATAAAACATCAAAGGCATCTTTGAGATATGTATAAAAGTCATTGCCACTACCAAAACCAGGGGCAACACAATATTTCAGATCATTGTTATCAAGAGTGTAGGGAATAACTAAGTGGGGTTTCCCCGAAACTTCCACCCAATAGGGCAAGTCATCGTTGTAAGCATCAGAATCATATAAAAAACCCCCTTCTTCCACAAGGAGACGACGAGTATTCACACTAGGTGCATAACGACAATACCAACCCAAAGGACGAGTACCCGTCATGTTTTGGATAGAAGCGATCGCTTTTTGAATATGTTCTCTTTCTTCTGCTTCATCTACTAAGTGATAACCAATCCATCGCCAACCATGACAACAAATATCGTATCCCGCCTCTACAATAGCTCGAACAGCCTCAGGATTGCGCTCTAGAGCCAAAGCAGCACCAAAAATAGTGACTTTAATCTTTTTTTCTTTAAATAATCGCAATAATCGCCAAAATCCTACCCTACTACCGTATTCATAAACCGATTCTACTTGCAAATCTCGCATTCCTTGAGCCATAGATGCTCCAGGTACTTCCCGAAGATAAGTTTCTGAATGTTTATCTCGATCGGGAATAGAATATTCCGAACCTTCTTCGTAATTAAGAACTATCTGGACGGCTATTTTGGCATCTTGAGGCCACTGTGGATGAGGTGGATTTGCTCCATAACCGATTAAATCCCGTGGATAAGACATAAATTTCTCGATCTATTGTTAAATGAAATTATAGAATAGCTTAGTTTCATGAATCTTAATAAGATAAATAAATCTGGTTTGTTTATCGGACTAGTACTAGTTTTTGTTAGTAGTTCGCTTCTAATTTGTTCGCCAGCAGCAGCAGTTTTAAGACAACATCAGGAAAGCCCAGGAGTAATGCGCTACCATGTTCAAACTTCTCTTAAAGATAAACAGGGAATGACATGGCAGGTAGTTCTTTTTCCCGAATATCAATTCGATCTAGTCAACAAATTTCATCTGAGACTAGTAGGATTTCCTGGAACGGTAGAATTCATTCACCCCCAGCCATTAGAAATTATTACATCTAAGGGACAAGTATTACAGGCAAACGATTTATTTACAACTTCATCTCCTGGGGTGAATGTGGGAGAATTTGATGTTACCGCTCTCTTGCCTATGTTGCCAAAAAAAGGTACTTTAAAACTCTCGATCGCTTTGCAAGGCGATCGTCTTTTATCCCTTAAAATTCCCGAATCTATACTGATTGAATGGCAATTATTAGCTAACGAAGTTTGACTTCAGTTTATAATCGAGCGGATTTACCTAGATGTTTTGATTTCTTGACTTATTTATTATTTCACTATAAATCTTTGGTTGTTTTATTGTGTATTTTCTAGACTATTAGATCGCTTTAACATCCATGTAATTGTGTGGAGTATTTTTTTTTTATCGATACAATACTAATTTGTTCATTACACCAATTTATGATTTAATAATTTAAGAAGAAAATTATAATATCAAAATAATGTAAATCATGTTACGGTTCTTCTAACATAAAAATTGTCTATTAATCTTCGTTGCATTGACATGAGACTATCTTAAATTTATTCAGTTATTTCTCATGTTCGGGACAAATTAAAAGTTAGTCTGGGAAATTTAACTTTCGAGGGATAGATGAATTCATCTATTTTCGATCCATAGGAGGGAGTACTGGCAAATTTTTGTCAGATTTAATTAGTTCATAAACTAAAACCATTCACATTTAATACCATTAATTTAAGAGAACAAACTGTATTTATAGATGAAACAAGCTATTAAAATACTATTCGCTGATGATGAGGTAGCTTATGCTCGCGCTTTGCCAGCTTTTTTCAGATCGATAAGAAGTAATTATCAATTTGATTTTGTCCACACTATAGAAGAAGCTATTGAGAATTTGGAAGAAAATGCTTACGATTACGATTTAATAGTTGTGGATCTAAAATTTAAAAAAGAAGAATTAGCAGGTCTAAAGATAATGCGTTACTTAGATGAAAAATTGGTTAGTATACCCTCAATTATTATCACAGCTTATGCCAACCAAGAAAATCTTTTAGAATGTATTCAACAAAGACCGTATAAACTATTAGAAAAGCCTTTTGATGCAGTCAATTTAGATAAAAGTATTCAAGTAGTATTAAAAAAAGCAGCCAAACAAGATGAAAAGCCTCATCTGGCAAGAACTAGAAAATTATTGAGTCAAACTACTGGACGTAATAAAATTGGTTTAATTTTGGGAGCATTAGAATCTTTAACTTCAGAAGAATATGAGGAGGTATTAGAAGAGATTCCAGCAATAAAAGTAGCAATTCAAGAAGAAGAACAATATAAACGTAGGTTGAGTCTTAATAGTGATTGGCGAGAGAATCGGGGTAAAATTCCCCTAGAAATTCTTAACATTGCCAATGTCTCTGTAGAGATAAAACCAAGAAGACTTGCTAGCGGAGAAATTGTTACCTATGGCCCTTTTGTTTATGTTAGATGGATGGAGGATGGTAAACAACAACAATATTATGCGGGAAAACTAGAACAAATAAACGATCCTGACTTAATTGAAAAGTTATATTATAAATATCAAAAAGACGAGAAAATCAGAAAAATAGATAAGTTAAATACAATTTTCCTGTTATACAAAAAATACTGTACCCAATCTTGATTAAACAAAGATTTACTACTTTTTTTTTGGTTCTTTTATTCTGTTTATTCCCTAGATATTTAGCTGCTCGATCGATACCAATTAAACAGATTAAAATAGATGGTAATACTGTTCTTATTCCCGAAATAAATAATCTACTTGCCAACTATCAGGAGCGAGGTATCGATCGACAACAATTACCACAAGTAGTTGCTGCGATTAATAATCTGTATTTAGAACGAGGTTATATTACTTCGGGTGCTTTTTTACCCCAACAAAAAATTATCGATGGTATAGCGATCGTTCGGGTAGTAGAAGGTAAGTTAGAAAATATTGAAATAGATGGTTTAAAACGTCTGAGAAAAAACTATATTAATTCACGCTTTCGGAAAGTTAGCGAAGGGGTGTTTAATATTAATAATTTACAAAAGGCTCTAGAATCTCTACAAGTAGACCCATTAATCGAGAATGTTCGAGCGGAGCTAGTTTCTGGGACAGAATCTAATACAAGTATTCTTTTGGTAGATATAGAAGAAGCATCAGTATTGGAGGGCAGTTTAACCGTTAATAACTGGGCTTCACCTACTATCGGGGAAATAAGGGGAATTGCTACTCTGACCCATCAAAATTTGCTAGGTTTTGGCGATCGCGCTTTTGCTCAGTACGATTTAACTGAAGGTTTTTCTAACTATAGATTGGAGTATAGATTTCCTCTCAACTATAGAGGCACGGCAATTCAATTAGGATATCGAGAGGGGGAAAGTCGAATTATTGAATCCCCTTTTGATGACGCAGATATTCGTGCTGAGGCAGATACATTTTCTTTTAGTTTAATTCAAACCCTCCTTCGTTCCCCAAATACCGAATCTTCTTTGAGTTTGAGTTTTGAACGTAGCACTAGTAGAACCTTCATTTTCGAGGATATGCCCTTTTCTTTTAGCGATGGCCCAGAAAATGGTCGTTTTCAATTATCAGTTTTGCGCTTTTCAGGAGATTGGCTCAAACGTTTAGACCAAAGTGTTATTTCCCTTATATCTCAGCTTAATTTTGGACTCGATCTATTTGATGCTACTATTAATGACAACGAGCCTGATGGCATATTTTTTAGTTGGTTGGGACAAGCACAATGGGCTAGAGCCTTAAACCAAGAGCGAGATATTATCTTGATTACTCGTTTAGTCACTCAATTAACTCCCCATTCCCTACTCCCCTTAGAAAAATTTACTTTAGGTGGTGCAACTACAGTCAGAGGTTATCGTGAAAATCGCCTGGTAGGAGATAATGGAATTTTAGGTAGTGTCGAGCTTGCCTTTTCTGTAATTGAAGATGAATGGGGCGAGTTAAAACTCATTCCCTTCTTCGATCTGGGTAGAGTTTGGGATGTAGATGGGGATTTTAGTCAAACTTTAGCTAGTTTAGGATTGGGTTTGGATTGGCAATTTAGAAATTTTGTGTCTTTTCAATTAAATTTTGGTCTTCCTCTTACCGATCTCGAACCCGATCGGGATTCTTTGAGTGATAATGGTATTTCTTTTTCCGTACAACTTACTCCATAATTAGAAAGAAAATTTTAGCCTGCGGACAGATACCCGATCGATTCTGCTAAGCCTACGGAAAAAGCAAAATTAGATATTCAGTAATTGAGCGATAGGGGTAGGTAAGGGTAATAAAATTATTACCAAAACTGCCAATGTCATCAGACCTGAAAAATCGCGCCAGTTATCTAGTTCGGTCACATCATTTAGGGCAGGTCGATCGATTAAAGGCATCAGCCAGAGAAGAATTGCCCAAATCCAAAAATAATTATAGGCCATGGCAAACAAAATACTCACAATCCGAGTAATTTGCCCGATCGCTAGTGCCATCCGTTGTCCAAATACAGCATGAACGATATGACCGCCATCTAAAGAACCAATAGGCATGAGGTTTAAAGCTGTGAATAAAATACCAATGTAGCCTGCTACAGCTAAAGGATGTAAATCTAGTCCCATCTCTGGTTGCAGTTGACTACCCAAAGCTAATTTACCAAGTATTGCGACTAAGAAAGAAAAACGTAAATCTAGAGAGTCAAAATGCAAGACATTTTCTTCTTGAAGAGGCACTACCTCAGACAAAGAAAATCCCCAGAGCAAAACAGGTATAGTAATTAATAATCCCGCCCAGGGGCCAACGATCGCGATATCAAATAATGCTCGACGATGGGGTACGGGAGATTTTCTCTGGACAAATGCGCCGATTGTACCCAAAAAGAAAGGAAAAGGAATAAAGTAAGGCAGACTGGTGCTAATTTTATAGCGAGCAGCAGCAAAATAATGTCCCAATTCGTGAATGCCCAAAATACTTATTAATGCGACACTATAGCTAATAGCAGACCAAATTAAACTGGGATTATCGAGTGCTTGATTCAAAGTTACATTACTCATTTCCAACCCAATTACAGTTGTAGTAATTAACGTAACTAGCAAAAGACTTAAAGCCAGACTGGTACGATTAATAGATTCTTCCAATCCTTGTTCTTCCCCTGAAGTTTGGGCTTGAGGATTGGGTACAAGAGCAAAAAAAGGTTGACCCCGAAAGCTTTCTTGAAAAATCAAAAAGAAGCGATCGCCAAAAACTTTTTCAATATTTTGCTTGATTTTAGAGTAAGCTTCATCTGGTACTGCTTTAAGCTTGCCTCTACATAAAATTGCCTGAGGACGATAATCAATATTTTGCAGATAGTAAACATTCCAAGGAAAACAATTGCGTAAAGCTTTTTCTTCTTGGGAGTCGATGGGACGAACTGGAGATAAATTTAATGATGGCTCTGCTGGTTTTTCTGGTGTTTTGGCTTCTGTCTTGCGATCATCTTCTTCAGTTGGTTTACCAATATGTACCAAACGCCTATAGAAAAATATACCTAAGACTAAAGGAATAATTACAATTAATATCGGTAAAGGTCGATCTTCTCCCGCGAAATATGCCCAAGCAAGCCACATAAATGTAGGCATCATGAATGCTAACCAGTACAACCAAATTGGTGTCTGGGTCATTTTACCTATGCTGCGTTGCAGCAGCCAATACATAATCAGACTTAGTAAAACTAAAATCAACCAAAATTCCATCTCAGCTATCCCAATCGGATTTTAACCTTTTGACTATCTTAATCTTATTTGAGGACTGTTTTAAAATATTAGAAGGCAACTAATGCCTGGCTAAACTATCTTGTAGAAAATGCCTCAAAATTTATCACAAATTCTTCCACAACCTTCAAAACCTGCTAAACCTCCCCGCTCGATTTTGCCTAATATTTTTGCTTTTGCTCCCCACAAAGATATTTTGGGAGGTACTGCTTATTTTATTGTAAATACAAGCGGGAATATTCTTCTTGATTGTCCTGCTTGGAATGAAATAAATCAACAATTTCTAATAACTAAGGGAGGAGTCGAGAAATTAATAATAACGCACAGAAATGGCATTAGCCCACAAATTAATCAAATTAAAACTATTCTCCAATGTGAGGTAATTATTCAGGAACAAGAAGCTTATTTGTTACCAGAAATTTCCTTAACATCCTTTAAAAGCTCGTTATCTTTGGATAGTGCTTTTGAATTAATTTGGACTCCTGGTTATTCTCCTGGTTCTTCTTGTCTACACTGGCAAAAGCAGAATGGCGTTCTTTTTTCTGGTAGACATTTGTTACCCACAGGAAATGGAGAGATTGCCCCTTTACGGACGGCAAAAACTTTTCACTGGTTTAGACAACTAGATAGCATGAAGCTGTTAATCGATCGCTTTAATGAAAAAACCTTAAAATATATTTGCCCTGGAGCTAATACAGGTTTTCTCAGAGGAAAAGGCTATATAGATCGAGCTTATCAAAAATTATCTACCTTAGATTTATCTGCCCTCAGACAAACAAAGCCCATAATGTAAATGGTAAATGCTAATTCTTAGATATTAAATGAAATGACTCAGACGAAACCAGAAACCACTGTAGAAACAGACAAAGATACTTATTTAGACGAACTTCCCGACGAAGTAGAAATGTCTCTTTTCGATCATCTAGAAGAACTACGACAGCGTATTTTTTATGCCTTAATTGCTGTAATTCTAGGAGTAATTATCTGCTTTATTTTTGTGAAGCCGATCGTTCAATTATTGGAAATTCCCGCCCAAGGCGTTAAATTTCTCCAATTAGCTCCAGGAGAGTTCTTTTTTGTTTCGATTAAAGTCGCTGGCTATAGTGGCATTTTAATTGCTAGTCCTTTTATTCTCTATCAACTTATTCAATTTGTCCTACCAGGATTAACTCGTCGCGAACGTCGTTTGCTTGCTCCTGTAGTTTTAGGTTCTAGTGTTTTGTTTTTTGCAGGAATTTTCTTTGCTTATATTGCCCTAATTCCTGCTGCGCTTAATTTCTTTATTAACTACGGTGGTGATGTAGTAGAACAATCTTGGTCGATCGACAGATATTTTGAATTTGTTTTACTATTGCTATTTAGTACGGGTTTAGCTTTTCAAATTCCAATTATTCAACTTATTTTAGGCTTTCTGGGTATTGTTTCTTCTGGACAAATGCTATCGGGTTGGCGTTATATTGTTTTGGGTGCAGTAGTTATGGGCGCGATCCTCACCCCTTCTACCGATCCCCTAACTCAATCTCTGTTAGCTGGCGCGGTGCTGGGATTATATTTTGGGGGTACGGGTTTAGTTAAATTAATTGGCAAGTAGGGGCTTCACAAGTAATGAGTAATAAGTAATAAGTAATAAGTAACTTTATATTCAAGACAATCACTTGTCTACGTAGTGAAGTAAACGGAATATGAACCGATAAATCAGCTAGAATAATCGAAAATTTGTATTACTTGAGTAAAAAGTAAAATACTCCATCGGGATAGAAAATGAAAGCCAATGAAATAGTGAAAAGATATGCAGCAGGAGAGAAAAATTTTCGTGGCGCAAATCTGAGAGGTCAGTCTTTTAAAGGACAAGACCTTGCAGAAGCAGATTTTAGTCAAGCGGATATCCGTAGTGCTGACTTTACTGAAGCAAATCTTACAAATGCTAATTTTACTGGTGCAAAATTTGGCTAATACTTTAAGTCCGTTTAAACAGACTTCAGATATGAGACAGAGACTTGATTCTCTGGCTATATTCAGATAGAAATGCAATCCACCGTATAATCGATCGAGATAAAAATTATAGTGCGAGCAAGAGCAGTGAGTAATTCTACAACAGGGAGAATGCTACTCTCCCACAACTTTGAGCTAAAAGATAATATCTTTCCTCAACTTAGTAGAGAAGAATTTGCCCAAGTATTTATCGATGGATTCCAAAATGACAAAAATATTGCTTGTAGCTTAATTGAAAACCCCCATTGGATGGTAGAAATTCTTTTCCCTTCAGATGAGTTTTCCGCAGATAAAATAGGTCAATTTTGTGCCAAGATACTAGAGCAGAAACGTAATTCACAGAAACCTGACAATGTTAAGCTGCCCGATATTTTAATTTTGGGTGGTAAAAAGACTACTCCCCCAATGAATACTTCTCCTACTTCACTTCAGCCAGGAGAATGGGGTGTAGATGTAGTGGAAACAAATTCCGCAGATAGCTTTTTGTCCGCTCTTAACTGGGATGAAAGAGTCAAGGATAAACCCATCGATCGAGTATTTAAAATTGAAATCAAAGCTAAATAGATTCATGAACACTGCAATTTTTCAACAATTTTTTGCTGACTGTGTCGGTAGCTGGACAACAGAACGGACATACCATTATTTAACCCATCAAGAAGTAGAGCGATCGCGTACAGAATTTACAGTTAATCCTCTAACCCCCGATAAAAAAGCTAAAGTACTGGCTGATAATAATTATTCTCCCCTAGAAGAACTAGATAACTTACCTGGTTTTAATTTAGGTTTCTATACTATTTCCGAAAAAGGAGAAGAAGTAAGCCAAAATCTTAATTTAATGTTTGTACCTAAAACAGAGACAGATTCGGTTTTAGAAGGGGATTATTTGCGCGATCGCGCTTATGAAGAAGCCAGACCAATTATCTCTCATTTTCGCTTTTTCCCAACCACCAGAGAACTACTCATGACTACAAACTATACTCGTGTAGTCTCTGTGGACTCTATTACTCTTACCAACCCTCAATTGCGTATTCGTCAAATTTTAAATTATCAAAAACCGCCTCTCGGACAACCCCTCAGTAAGGTTTTACTTGTTGGGTTTGGAGTCGAACAAAAAGTTACTTAACAATTTTTATTTTTGGTTTTTACTTAACTAAAGTTAATAATTTTCATGCCAGAGATTCTCTATCCAGGACAAAACTTATTAAGTTTTACAAAACTTGATGAAAACAGTTCGGACAGCATTGTATAAATAGACTTGTCAAGGTGTTACAAAAATTCAAGCCATTTACTTTTCTTAATAAAAAGTATTTGTGTTTGATTTGACCGAATAATGCTTAATTGCCATAGTTCGAGGTTGTTTAACCTTGGCGGAATCTAACCGAGTTAAAAATGTGCTATTTAATTGAGTACAGCAACTGAGGTTAAAATTGATTCCCAAGAACTGGAAAAATTTTTCCTTCTAAAATGACTAGTAATCTTATCCCGCTCTCGTAGTTGGAGTAGGCGTAGGGAAGTAAAAAATCAACATAGCTTTGAAGTTTTGCGTCATTGCGTCGTGCTTTAACTAGAGACAAAGCGGAAGTTTGCTTTCAAGAAGGAAGTAATCTGGATATTTCAGTTTAAAAATTTAGAGATTAGAATTCGATCGCCAAAATCTCATAAATTTAGGCTCGATCGATGAAAGTAAGCAAAATATAGGTTTTCGGTTCTTTGAAATCTACTTCCAAAGGATTCGGAAATAGCTATATTTACTAATTTGGGTTTTGCTCAAATTAGCTCTTGTCTATGCTAAGCCAATTTTCATAGTCAAGCTTATTCCGCTATCAAAAATTTATAAACTCATTCAGAGAAATTTAATTACTGAAGGGAGATCTTTATTAATGACTTTTGGACCCGCATCCGCATTAGGTGTTGCCTTATTTGAAGACACCGCCCCCTACGAATATGTACCAGGTCGCTCAGAAGAAGAAGTAGAAACCATTATCCGTGCTGTATATCGGCAAATTTTGGGTAATGCTTATGTAATGGAAAGCGAAAGAGCTACTATCCCAGAATCTCAATTTAAACGAGGCGAACTCAGCGTTCGTGAATTTATCCGTGCAGTAGGTAAATCGGAAGTATATCGCTCTCGCTTCTTCGATACCTGCCCCCGTTATCGTTTCATTGAATTAAACTTTAAACATTTTCTAGGTCGCACTCCTGATGGCTTAGAAGAAATGAGAAAACACAGTACTATTTTAGATACTCAAGGTTTTGAGGCAGAGATTGATTCTTATCTAGATAGCGACGAATACCAAGATAGCTATGGAGAATTTATTGTTCCTTCTAATCTTGGCTATAAAACCAAACCAGGTAGAAATATGGTTGGGTTTACTCATATGTTTGCCATGTTACGCGGTTCTTCTAGCAGCGATTTCAAAGGTAGCTTAGCAGGAAAAAGTCCTGTACTTAATCAATATGTAATTAATGAAACTCCGCTAGCTGTAGTTCCTCCTTCTGGTGGTGCTGCTGGTGATGGTTGGTCTTTCCAAGATACAACTCTGGGAGCAAGAACTCGCCAAGGATTTGGTGCTGGAGCTAATGGCAAGATTTATCGCATTGAAGTAACAGGTTATTCTTCTCCTGGCGCAGTTAATCGAGTTTCTAAATTCCGTCGCAGCAATAAAGTATACCTCGTTCCTTACGCACAACTATCCCAAGAATATAAACGTATTCACAAACAAGGCGGAAAAATTGCCAGTATTACCCCAGTAAATTAGCAAATCAGGACACCTCAAGGTGTCCCACGCGGGTAATTTGGGCTTAATTTTCAAGTAATTTGACAAAATTTTATCAATTCAGGAGAAATAATAATGACAGCAGTTTTAGATGCACCAATGGAGCTTTGGTCTGGTAGCGCCCCTGATGAAAAAGCAGCAATTATTCGCGCTGTTTATAAACAGGTTTTAGGCAATCCTCACATAATGGAAAGTGAGAGACTGGTAATTGCTGAGTCTCAGCTTTGCGATGGTAGCATCACTGTACGGGAGTTTGTCCGTGCTGTTGCTAAATCTGACTTTTATCGCGCTCGCTATTTTGAATCTTGCGCTCCCTATCGTTTTGTAGAATTAAACTTTATCCATATATTAGGACGCGCTCCTGTAGATCAAGCAGAACTTTCTACTCATATTCGTACTTGTATTGAACAAGGTTATGATGCAGAAATAGATTCTTATATTGATAGTCCTGAATATAGTGAGAAATTCGGCGAAAATATAGTACCTTACTATACTGGCGCAAAAACAGAAGTAGGTAAAAAACAAATTACTTATAATCGCAGCTTATCTTTAGTTAGTGGTTATGCTGCTGTTGATAGTGCAGTTAAAAGTTCTCGCTTAGTAGATACTATTGCTACTAACAGTTCTATTAAAGTAGGATCTCCTTCTTCTGGTGGTCGCATTGCTGCTTATAAAGATGCTACTGAAAAAACCTTCAAGATTTTGGTCAAAGGTTCTAAGTTTGATAGTCCTCGCCGTATTAGTACTACAGAATACATTGTGCCAGGCTACCGCATGACTCCACAAATTCAGCGGATTAACCGCACTGGGGCAAAAATTGTCAGCATTACAGAAATTTAGTTAATCACGATCTCCATATCGTTATAAATTTTTGATTTATCTTCCCTTAACCTAATTTTGCGCAGGAGAAGTTCTCATGTCACTATGGATAACAGATGTCAAACCAGTCGAACTTCGTAATAACTTTAGCGAAGAAGATTTACAAGTAGTAATTCGAGCCGTCTACAAACAAGTTTTGGGCAACCAGCATTTACTTGAAGGCGATCGCCTAATTTCGGCCGAGTCTTTGCTCAGAGATGGCGATATTACCGTGCGCGGTTTTGTCCGTATGGTAGGTCAGTCGGAACTATATCGATCGCTGTTTTTTGAAAAATCTTCTCAATACCGTTTTATTGAGTTGAATTGCAAACATTTCTTAGGACGCGCTCCTATCGACCAAAAAGAAGTTTCCCAACACGTACAGTTGTATAACCAAAAAGGTTACGAAGCAGAGATCGATTCTTATATTGATAGCGAAGAGTACCTAAATAGTTTTGGGGAAAATATTGTTCCCTTTCCTCGGACTGAAAGCAACCAGCAGACAATCCAAAATGTAGGCTTTAACCGTACTTATGCTCTTTATCGTGGCTATGCCAGCAATGATAGTAGCAAAAAAGCTAAATTAATTACCGATCTAGCTACTAATTCGGCTACTCCCATTGTCTTTCCTTTAAAAGGAGGTGGTACTCCAGATCGTCGTGCCAAACGCTTTCGTATTAAAGCAACAAAAGCTAGTGTCGGTTCTCTCAATCGTCTAAGTAATCTTACTTTTGAAGTGGGATACGAGCAATTATCCCAGAAAATTCAGAGTATACATCGCACTGGGGGCAAAATTCTCAGTATTACTGAAGCTAGTTAGTTGACTAACCAAATAAGCTAATCTATAGCAGTTTTTTATGTCGCTACAGAAGGTGTGAGACAACAAGATTGTTTCTACCTTCTGAACTTAACAACTATCAAGGAGTAAAGTTTTTTATGGCAATGACAATCAGCAGGACTACTAGTATTAGCAGCTACAGTAGTCGCCTGGTAAGCATTGAAGTTGAAGGAGTTTGCCGTCAAGATATCCTCAAGCGCAGTAACTATACTATTCAAGTTCCCTATGCTCAACTGTCTTCTACGATACAAAGCATTATTAAAATGGGGGGAAAAGTAAGTAAAGTTAGCCTTAATTCCAATGATGCTTCATCTTCTCAAGAATAACTAGATTTTAATTTAACAAAGCTAATTAAAAAACCTAGGTTTAGTAAGAGAACTTTTTTTGCTAAACCTCTTAACTAGGGGTTTTTTGACTTAAAATTTTCACCGATAATTTATGATTGCTATTTAAACTATTAATAATTACTTTTTAAAAATGAATATTAGCGAATTTGTTAATCTTTCTTTAGGCAAATGGCGATCGCAAAGAAGCGCACATCATCTTGCTTTTCAGCATTTTGAAGAAGTTACTTCTACCATCAAAATTGAAGCGTTAGAACCACAAGATCCTCGAGTTATTGCCTTATGTAAATCCTATGACATTGACCCTCAAACAGCTACTAGCCCTTTTAAAATGAGTTGGGAAGGTGAATCGGATTGGGATGAATCGGAAGTTTTGTCAGGTTCTACCATATTAATACCTATTCCTCATCCTGAAAATCCGTCCCAAGGTAGATTGCTGAGAGAACAAGGATATGCCGAAACAGTTCCTTCGGTTGGTAATTACTATATTGGTGCAGATGAAACCTTTGTGCTGACAACTAATTACGATCGAGCCAGCGCAGAAGAAAAAATTTGGTTCGCCACACCTAACTTGCGCTTTCGGGTTTCTCTAATTAAAACCAGCGATGGCAAAGGGGTAACCACTGCTTCTTTTTCCTCTGAGATTCGCTCTTTAGCTTAATAACCATACAAGTATTTAATTCAAACAATTTTAATAATGTTAATTAGTCCTAATAATACTCAAGAGAAAGAGCCAAGTCTACTTTTATCTCTAGCGAGTTTAATGGCAGGAGACTTTAGTAATCAAAAACAGGCATTTGCCGATTCTAAAACCTATGCTCACATTCGGATTTTTTTTCGTCCTTTACCCTGGGAATTTTTTTCAGGGATTGGCTTTTATTCCGAACAAGTTTATGACTACGATTTATGGAGTCCTTACCGACAAGGAGTCCACCGCTTAGTCGATCGAGGTAAAGATATATATATTGAAAATTATGCTCTGAAAGATGCTTATCTTTATGCAGGTGCGGGACACGATCGCGAAATCCTTTTAACCATACCTATTGATGCTATTGAAAGACGTTACAATTGTTCGATGATATTTAGACCAGAAAATAACATCTGGAAAGGAAGTGTAGAACCTGGTAATGCTTGCATTATCCCCAAACAAGGCAAACAAACTTATTTAGTAAGTGAAGTAGAACTAACTGAAACCACATGGGTAAGTTGGGATCGTGGCATGGATATAGATACTCACGAACAAGTTTGGGGTTCGGCAGCAGGGCCATTAAAATTTGAAAAACGCGAAAGTTTTGTTCACGAACTTCCTTAGTTTATCGATCGGCTGTTGTGCATTCTCCAAACATAATGGTGTCAATATAATTGTAGTTAACCCAGAAAAAAGATGATTGCGTCGGAGCTAAAATCAACCATGTTGCCCCCAGTGGCTAGTAAAAAAATGCAGGCCTGGATTAGAAGTAGACATTTAATTTGTTCGGGGCATTTTTTTATTTTTGAAACTTTAGAATATTCTACTGTAGAAAGATTTGAAGAATGCGTTAAAAGTTTAGGTGGCACTTTAATTGCTGTCGAACCTGTTAGAAAAGTTTGGATTGGTAATCATCGCCAAGTAATTCTCTATCAAGCTAAAGCTAGTTTACATACTCCCCACCACGATTTAAAACAGTATTGGATTAAATATGGGGGATTTTATACTAGATTTGATGAGCGTTCTTGTTAGCTAAATATAAATTTCAATTGCCAAATATCGATCTATCGTACATTTTTCTACAAAATACTAATAAGAAATCTTAAAACTTTATAAGAGTTAAAAAGATATAACCCTAGACTAATTCCTGATGATAACATCACGACTGTTAACTCTACATATTAAGAAACTTATCTATGGTTTTACTACCAATCGTACTATTTCTTCTTGCTCTTATCTTTCCTATAATTATTATAGAACTTCCTTTTGCACTGGCATTAATTCCTAAAAAGATTCAAAAAGCTTTGTGTTTTATTCCCTGTGGAGGAATTGGATTTTTGTCAATTAAGATTCTTTTAGAAAAAGATCTTGGTTTATTTTTTATGTCCTTATTCTTTTTTTGTCTTACTTTATATGGTGGATTTGTTTTACAAGAAATTGTCTCTTCTAAAAATAAGAGATATTAAGTACCCGAACAAAACTAATTACGCATCAAGATACTTAGGAATGGGCTTTTAGCCATTTGTGGCAACAAGTTAAAATACTACGCGATTTGTAAATTGATTTTTAGCGATCGCTTATGAGTAATTCCCAATTGCTTACTTAGGTACTTAAATGAGATTCAATCAAAAAATTGCTCATATATGCTAGCTGTAGCTTCTGCCCAACCTTGAGAACCAGGAGAATCAGCAACTTTCCAGTTTTTTTCTTTTAGCTGAGGATGTACTCCTTTCTGACTAGCGATGACGATGGGAATATCTACAGATTCTAACATTTCTAGGTCATTAGGACTATTGCCTAACCCTACTGTTACAATTTTCTCTGTTGAGTCTGAGGTTTGATAGTTATCGAGTAACCATTGTACTGCTTTACCTTTTCCTGCATTAGCACCAATTAAGTGGGAAAAGCGATCGCCTAATAACACTCTAAAATTATATTTAGCTGCTGTTTGTTCTATTGTTGCTGCTGATATGTTTTTTGGTGTAATAAAAGGCTCGGTAAATTCTCTATTTTGAGCTAACTTTACTTCTTCTATAGGCAGTCCTGTTAAAGATTGTAATTCTGTAGAACTCAAATCGCCAAATCCCCGCAAATCTTCACCTAAATCCGTCGAGATTTGTTTTAATCCTGTTCTGGCTTCTTGATAGTTACAACCAAGTAGTTTTACAGCATATTTATCTTTTAAGATGCTTTTAGAGAAGGAAAAACGGTTATCTTTTGGCAATCCAAAAATACCACTACCATTTTCCACAATAAAAGGATCGTTTAAACCTATATTTGAGCGCAATTGGGCTACTTCTGCTCTAGTTTTACTAGTAACAGGGATAACAGGAATACCTTTTAACTTAAATTTTTCCAGCATGGCTATAGCTGGTTGATAATCATAGTCTTCTTGATTTAGTAGAGTACCATCCAAATCGGTGAAGATAATCAAGGGCATTGTTATTTTTTACTAGCTTGTAACTGAAATAGGTAAATTTTATTCCGTTCTCAATCTTACCGAGTCAGCATGGGAAGGTAAACCTTCTGCCTTAGCCAAAATTTGGATAGTACTGGACATTTTTTTCAAAGCTGTGGGCGAATATTGAATCAAACTAGAATGTTTCATGAATGTTTCTACTCCCAGTGCGGAAGCATAACGGGCTGCTCCCGATGTCGGTAAAGTATGGTTTGGCCCTGCCAAATAATCTCCAACCGCTTCTGGAGTAGAATTACCTAAGAAAATAGCTCCTGCATGGCGAATTTGTTCGAGTAACGCCCAAGGATCGGCTATTTCTAATTCTAAATGTTCTGGGGCAAATATATTAGAAAGTCTCGCTGCTTCTGCCAAAGAATCGACTACCACAATTAAACCATAGTGAGCGATCGCTTTTTCTGTCAGGAGACGACGAGGGTGATGTTCTAACTGTTTGCTTACCTCTTGCTGAACTTTTTCTGCTAAATCTCGCTCGGTTGTTAAGAGAATAGCTGCTGCTAAGGGGTCGTGTTCGGCTTGAGCTAGTAAATCCGCAGCCACATAAACAGGGTTAGCTTGTTCATCTGCGATAATTAGTACTTCAGAAGGCCCTGCTAATGAGTCAATACCCACTGTGCCATAGACCATTTTTTTCGCTAAAGTTACATAAATATTACCAGGACCAGTTATGATATCTACTTTAGGTATAGTTTTTGTTCCATAAGCCAAAGCTGCGATCGCTTGTGCGCCACCTACACGATAGATTTCTTCTATCCCTGCTTCCTGAGCAGCTACTAATACGGCAGGATTAATTTTTAAATCCTCTCCTGGAGGAGTAACCATAATTATTCGTGGTACTTTAGCTACTTTAGCAGGAATGGCATTCATTAATACCGTGCTAGGATAAGCAGCCCTACCTCCAGGGACATATAAGCCTGCTTTTTCTACTGGATTGTAGCGTTTACCCAAAACCACTTCATCTTCCTCAAACTGTACCCAAGATTTAGGTATTCGCTGTTGATGAAAGGCTGTAATTTTTTGTGCTGCTAGCTGAATTGCATGAAGTAAATCCTGTGATATTTGTTGATAGGCAGCGTCTAATTCCGAACCACTTACCCTAATTTTCTCTTGAATTAATACTTGTCGATCGAATTGCTTTGTATAGTCTATCAGAGCGCGATCGCCTTGCTCCCGCACTACCCGAACAATTTCTCTTACTGTTTCTTCTTTCAGTAAAGTATCTTTGTTTGATGTGCGAGTGCCAATCCTGATTAATTCAGTTTCTGCTTCAGTCTGCTGATTAATTATTCGCAGCATGGAATCCTCATATCCACTCAAGCTACTACTTAATGTTAGCTATATTTGTTAATGTTTATTAATGACATTTAAATTTTAGCGTATGTTAAAAAACAATACTCTAATTACACAAAGATATTTATTTGACTAAAATAGATTATATTTGCTAAATTAATATTTCTGGGTATATAAACATTCATCTAAGCAACTTTTTCTCAAGAGAACTGTGGCTAATAATAAATCAGCAATCAAACGTATTCAAATAGCAGAGCGCAATCGCCTCCGTAATAAAGCATACAAATCGGCAGTAAGGACTTTAATAAAGAAGTACGATAATGCTGTAAGTAACTATGTCTCCGAGCCAACGCCAGAAAAAATGACTGAGGTTCAACAACTAATGTCAGCAGCCTATAGCAAAATAGACAAAGCCGTTAAGCGTAAGGTTCTCCATCGTAATAACGGAGCGCGAAAAAAAGCCCATCTAGCTAAAGCACTTAAGCAAGCAACTGCGGAGGCCTCATAAGTAGGCTAAATTAGCAGCAACTGCTTAGTGAAAATAGCCGAGTACCAAAGCAAACTAAAAATTTGTCAGATACTAATAATATTAAGATATAGATTCTGAAACTAGGCAGTACACCAAGCAAATGCAGTTAATAGATACCCATGTTCACATTAATTTTGATGTATTCCAAGGGCGTTTAAAATCTCTACAAGAACAATGGCAAAAAGCAGGGGTGGTTCATTTAGTGCATTCTTGTGTCGATCCCAAAGAATTTCAGGGAATACAAGCTTTAGCCGAGCAATTCTCTGAATTATCTTTTGCTGTCGGTTTACACCCTCTAGATGCCCATAAGTGGCAACCGCAGATGAAAGAGCAAATTTTGGCTTTAGCTGATGGCGATCGGCGGGTAGTCGCTATTGGAGAAACAGGATTGGACTTTTATAAAGCTGAGAATCATCAACAGCAAAAACAAGTCTTCTGGGAACAATTGCACATAGCCAAGCAACTAGACAAACCAGTAATCATTCATTGTCGAGATGCAGCATTAGACTTGAAACAGATGTTAGAAGATTTTTGGCGAAATGAAGGCGAAGTCAAAGGCGTAATGCATTGCTGGGCAGGAAATGCAACAGAAACAGCTTGGTTTTTAAATCTAGGCTTTTATATTAGTTTTAGTGGCATAGTAACTTTTAAAAATGCTCTCTCAATTCAAGAATCAGCTAAATTAGTTCCTAGCGATCGCCTACTCGTAGAAACAGATTGCCCTTTTTTAGCTCCCGTACCCAAACGAGGGAAAACTAATGAACCAGCTTATGTTCGATATGTAGCAGAGCATATTGCTTTTTTACGGGGTGTATCCTTAGAGACAATAGCACGGCAAACTACAGCTAACGCCTGTAGACTTTTTAGTATTAAGTTACCTCCTCTAGCTACAATTGAATAGAGTAGTTAGAGCTTAAGCAAACTAAATTGGAAATACTTAAAAACTAAGCGAAATCGTTACAATTCTAATAGATAAAAACTTAAATAAAAAGATGAGTCAGGCAATTATGCGGGCGGATCTAACCAAATATAACCAACTTTATATGCAGAAAAATCTACTGTTTGCCGAGAAAGAAAAAAAGAGCGAATTTACCAATCATCTAAATCTAATGAAGCTATCTGAATCCAAAAAACCTTAGATGAGTATTGTAGGAATAATATCATCCTATCAAAAAAATCTAAGTTGTTGTTCAAAAAGATAGGTTGCTTAACGAAGAGGTAAAAACTAGTTTAGTAGGTAGTTTTACCCTTCGATCGAGTTTCAACAGAACAATAAAACCAAAGCCCACATCTACTTGCTTGAGTCGCTATCGCCAATCAACTTATGACTAATTTATCTTACAGTTTACTGCCAGACTTAATTGAAATCCAACGTTCTAGCTTTCGTTGGTTTTTGGAAGAAGGACTAATCGAAGAATTAAATAGTTTTTCACCAATTACCGACTATACAGGTAAATTTGAACTCCATTTTATCGGCGAAAATTATCGGCTCAAAGAACCAAAATATGATGTTGAAGAAGCCAAAAGTAGAGACAGTACATACAGTGTGCAAATGTACGTTCCTACTCGCCTAATTAATAAAGAAAACGGCGAAATTAAAGAAATGGATGTATTTATTGGTGATTTGCCCCTCATGACAGATCGGGGGACTTTTATCATCAATGGTGCAGAAAGGGTAATCGTCAACCAAATTGTCCGTTCTCCAGGAGTCTATTACAAAGCAGAAACAGACAAAAATGGTCGCCGTACTTATTCAGCATCTTTGATTCCTAACCGAGGAGCTTGGTTAAAATTTGAGACAGATAAAAATGGTTTAGTTTGGGTACGAATTGACAAAACCCGTAAATTATCCGCCCAAGCATTACTTAAAGCAATTGGTTTATCTGACAATGAAATTATAGATGGATTGCGCCATCCTGACTTTTATCAAAAAACCCTAGATAAAGAAGGAAATCCAAGTGAAGAAGAAGCATTACTCGAACTGTACCGCAAATTGCGCCCTGGTGAGCCACCAACTGTAAGTGGAGGACAACAGTTACTAGAATCACGCTTTTTCGATCCCAAACGCTATGATTTAGGGAGAGTTGGTCGTTACAAACTAAATAAAAAACTACGATTGACCGTTGCCGATACAATCAGGGTGCTTACTCCCAACGATATTTTAGCAGCGATCGATTACCTAATTAACTTAGAATTTGATACAGGTAGCACTGACGATATAGACCATTTGGGTAACCGTCGAGTTCGCTCAGTAGGGGAATTATTACAAAACCAGGTCAGAGTAGGGTTAAACCGTTTAGAAAGAATTATTCGGGAAAGAATGACCGTCAGCGAAGCCGATAGCTTAACTCCCGCAGCTTTAGTTAACCCTAAACCTTTAGTAGCAGCCATTAAAGAGTTTTTTGGTTCTTCTCAACTATCCCAGTTTATGGATCAAACCAATCCTTTAGCCGAGTTAACCCATAAACGTCGTCTTTCTGCCTTAGGTCCTGGAGGACTTACTAGAGAAAGAGCGGGTTTCGCCGTACGCGATATTCACCCTTCTCATTACGGTCGAATTTGTCCTGTAGAAACCCCAGAAGGACCAAACGCAGGTTTAATTGGTTCACTAGCTACCTATGCTAGGGTTAATAGCTATGGGTTTATTGCTACTCCATACTACCCAGTAGAAAATGGTTGCATTTTGCGCGATCGCGATCCTATTTATTTGACTGCTGACGAAGAAGATGATTTAAGGGTAGCTCCTGGCGATATTCCTAGCGATGAAAACGGCTATATTCAGGGGGAAACGGTTCCAATTCGTTATCGCCAAGAATTTTCTAAATGTACCCCAGAAGAGGTGGATTATGTAGCTGTCTCCCCCATGCAGATTGTATCCGTAGCAACTAGTTTGATTCCTTTCTTAGAACATGATGATGCTAACCGAGCTTTAATGGGATCGAATATGCAACGTCAAGCAGTGCCATTGTTGCGTCCAGAAAGAGCTTTAGTTGGT
Source organism: Xenococcaceae cyanobacterium (assembly GCA_051439545.1). Classification (GTDB taxonomy): domain Bacteria; phylum Cyanobacteriota; class Cyanobacteriia; order Cyanobacteriales; family Xenococcaceae; genus JASJDJ01. Next base: position 40,192 of record JBFRWK010000154.1, read on the forward strand.
ACAGGATTAGAAGCCCAAGCAGCAAGGGATTCAGGAATGGTAGTTGTCTCTCGTACCCATGGTATTGTCACTCATGTAGATGCCGGGATCATTAGAGTGAGAGTTACCGAAGGCAACAATGATAAACACGCTCCCTCTCCAGGTACAGAAATAGAATATAGATTACAAAAATATCAACGTTCTAACCAAGATACTTGTTTGAATCAACGCCCATTAGTATATGTTGGGGAAGACGTTGTTCCCGGTCAAGTCCTTGCTGATGGTTCTTCTACAGAAGGAGGAGAAATTGCTTTAGGGCAAAATGTTCTAGTAGCTTATATGCCCTGGGAAGGTTACAACTACGAAGATGCTATTTTAATTAGTCAACGCTTAGTTTACGATGATGTTTACACTAGTATTCACATCGAAAAATTTGAGATCGAAGCAAGACAAACTAAACTAGGACCAGAAGAAATTACCCGCGAAATTCCTAATGTGGGAGAAGATTCTCTCAGGCATTTAGATGAAAGAGGAATTATTCACATTGGTGCTTGGGTCGAAGCAGGAGATATTCTAGTTGGTAAAGTCACGCCTAAAGGTGAATCAGATCAACCTCCAGAAGAAAAACTATTACGGGCAATTTTTGGGGAAAAAGCCAGAGATGTACGGGACAATTCCTTACGAGTACCCAACGGTGAAAAAGGTCGAGTTGTCGATGTTAGAGTATTTACTAGAGAACAAGGCGATGAACTTCCCCCAGGAGCTAACATGGTTGTTAGAGTCTATGTTGCCCAAAAAAGGAAGATTCAGGTTGGGGATAAAATGGCTGGTCGTCATGGCAATAAAGGAATTATTTCCCGTATTCTCCCCATAGAAGATATGCCTTATTTACCAGACGGTACGCCAGTAGATATAGTGTTGAATCCGTTGGGTGTTCCTTCGCGGATGAACGTAGGACAGGTATTTGAATGTTTACTCGGTTGGGCAGGGGAAAACCTAGGGCTGCGCTTTAAGGTTACTCCTTTTGATGAAATGCATGGGGAAGAAGCCTCAAGAATGACAGTCCACGGCAAATTAGAAGAAGCAACTCATAAACCAGGCAAGGATTGGGTTTTCGACCCTGCTAACCCTGGAAAAATAAAAGTCTTTGATGGACGTACTGGAGAACCCTTCGATCGACCCGTGACTATAGGTAAAGCTTATATGCTCAAGCTAGTTCACCTAGTAGATGATAAAATTCATGCTCGCTCTACAGGTCCTTACTCTTTGGTAACACAACAGCCTCTTGGGGGTAAAGCGCAACAAGGGGGTCAGCGTTTTGGCGAAATGGAAGTATGGGCCTTAGAAGCTTATGGTGCAGCCTATATCTTGCAGGAGCTATTAACAGTCAAGTCTGACGATATGCAAGGTAGAAATGAAGCTCTCAATGCAATTGTTAAAGGGAAACCCATTCCCCGTCCTGGTACTCCAGAATCTTTTAAAGTACTGATGCGAGAACTCCAATCCCTAGGACTCGATATTGCCGTTCACAAATTGGAAACAGCCGAAGACGGTAGTAGCCGAGACGCAGAAGTAGACTTAATGGCAGATACTTCTCGTCGTACCCCTAGTCGTCCAACCTATGAGTCTTTAACTCGCGAGGAATTACCAGAAGAAGCCTAAATTGATTAAATCTCTTGTTGCTATTGGTAGGGGGATAAAGATTAGTTTGTTCCCTACTTAGGCAAGAGGTGTAGTCGCTTTTTACACATTATCATTAACCGATCTACATAATTTTTAACTATCAATCGATCGCCAACTATGAGAAATCAATTAGAACAAAGATTTGATTATGTCAAAATTGGGATTGCTTCTCCCGATAGGATTCGCGAATGGGGTGCGAGGACTTTGCCCAACGGTCAGGTAGTTGGCGAAGTGACCAAGCCAGAAACCATCAACTATCGTACCTTGAAACCCGAAATGGATGGGTTATTTTGCGAGCGAATTTTTGGGCCAGCTAAAGACTGGGAATGTCACTGTGGCAAATATAAACGGGTACGCCATCGCGGTATTGTGTGCGAACGTTGTGGCGTAGAAGTAACCGAATCCCGCGTGCGTCGCCACCGTATGGGCTTTATTAGATTAGCTGCCCCTGTAACTCATGTTTGGTATCTTAAGGGAATTCCCAGCTATCTGAGTATTATTTTAGATATGCCCTTAAGGGATGTCGAACAAATTGTCTATTTCAATGCCTATGTAGTTTTAGACCCAGGTAACGCAGGAAATTTATCTTATAAGCAGCTTTTAACGGAAGATCAATGGATTGAAATTGAAGAACAGTTATATAGTGAAGATTCCGAACTAATTGGCGTAGAAGTAGGTATAGGGGCCGAAGCAGTTCAAAGATTACTCGAAGAAGTAGAACTCGAAGCAGAAGCCGAAAAACTTAGAGAAGAAATTGCCAATGCCAAAGGTCAAAAACGAGCAAAATTAATCAAAAGGCTGCGAGTAATCGATAATTTTATTGCTACAGGAGCGCGTCCTGATTGGATGGTATTAAGTTATATTCCTGTAATACCTCCCGATCTGCGCCCGATGGTGCAGTTAGATGGGGGGCGTTTTGCTACTTCTGACTTAAACGATCTTTATCGTCGAGTCATAAATCGTAATAATCGCTTAGCTCGTCTCCAAGAGATTCTCGCTCCAGAAATTATCGTCCGTAATGAGAAACGGATGTTACAAGAAGCAGTAGATGCTTTAATCGATAATGGTCGTCGGGGACGTACTGTAGTAGGGGCAAATAATCGTCCGCTAAAATCTCTTTCCGATATTATTGAAGGAAAACAAGGACGTTTTCGGCAAAACTTGCTAGGTAAACGGGTAGACTATTCGGGTCGGTCGGTAATTGTGGTCGGGCCAAAACTAAAAATTTATCAATGTGGTTTGCCCAGAGAAATGGCGATCGAGTTGTTCCAGCCTTTTGTGATTCATCGTCTCATTAATAGCGGAATGGTCAACAACATCAAAGCTGCCAAAAAATTAATCCAAAGAGGAGACCCCAATGTCTTTGAAGTACTCAAAGAAGTAATTACCGGACATCCAGTCTTGCTCAATCGCGCTCCTACCTTGCACCGTTTGGGAATTCAAGCTTTTGAACCGATTTTAGTAGAAGGTCGTGCCATTCAGTTACACCCCCTCGTCTGTCCTGCTTTTAATGCTGACTTTGACGGCGATCAGATGGCGGTTCACGTTCCTCTATCTTTAGAAGCTCAATCTGAAGCTAGATTGTTAATGTTAGCTTGCCATAATATTCTTTCTCCCGCAACAGGTAAACCAATTATTGCCCCTTCTCAAGATATGGTTTTAGGCTGCTATTACTTAACCGCAGAAAACCCCGAAGCAACTAAAGGTGAAGGTCGGCGTTTTGCTAGTTTAAGCGATGCAATTTATGCCTACGAGCAAGGACAACTAGAATTACATACCTATGTTTGGGTACGCTATGAAGGAGAAGTAGAAACCGCTGAACCAGATAATGAAGTGATTCAATCGGAAACCCTAGCCGATGGTAGCGTAGTTAAATACTATCGTCAAAGAATTGTTAGAGAAAATGCTAATGGAGAAAAGCTTTCTCAATATCTGTACACGACAGTCGGCAGAATCATTTACAACAAAACGATTCAAGATGCTTTAGAAGTAGCATAAACCCCAAAAAATAAGAGCTAGATCGGAAAAAAAGGAAAAAATATGAAATTTTACAATCGAATTGTTGATAAAGGTCGTCTTAAAAAATTAATAGCTTGGGCTTATACTAGCTATGGTTCTGCTCACTGTGCGACTATGGCAGACCAGTTAAAAGCATTAGGCTTTCGTTACGCTACTAAAGCGGGAGTTTCCATTAGTGTAGACGATCTCCAAGTTCCCCCAGTAAAAAGGCAAATGCTCGAAGCAGCAGAAGCCGAAATTAGAGAAACAGAGCAACGTTATGCTCGCGGCGAAATTACTGAAGTAGAAAGATTTCAAAAGGTAATTGACACCTGGAATAGTACTTCAGAGAACCTCAAAAACGAAGTAGTTACTAATTTTAAAGACACCGATCCTCTCAATTCTGTCTATATGATGGCCTTTAGCGGAGCTAGGGGAAATTTATCTCAGGTACGTCAGCTAGTGGGGATGCGTGGTTTGATGGCAGATCCTCAAGGACAGATTATCGACCAACCAATTAAAACGAATTTCCGCGAAGGTTTGACTGTTACCGAGTATATTATTTCCTCTTACGGAGCAAGAAAAGGTTTAGTAGATACAGCACTACGGACAGCAGACTCTGGTTATTTGACTCGCCGTTTGGTAGATGTAAGCCAAGATGTAATTGTTAGAGAAGTAGATTGCGGTACCCAAAGAGGTATTTCCTTAAGAGCGATGAAAGATGGCGATCGCACTCTTATTTCTTTGTCAGATCGCTTGCTAGGAAGGGTTTTAGGCGAAGATGTAGTAGATCCGAAAACAGGAGAAGTAATTGCTACTAGAAATCAGGCTCTAGATGAAGATTTAGCCAAAAAAATTGACGATCGGGTCGAAGAGGTAATCGTCCGTTCTCCTTTGACTTGTGAAGCTGCTCGTTCGGTTTGCCGTCACTGTTATGGTTGGAGCTTAGCTCATGGCAAAATGGTGGATATGGGAGAAGCGGTCGGAATTATTGCTGCTCAGTCGATTGGAGAACCTGGAACTCAATTGACTATGCGTACTTTCCACACAGGAGGAGTATTTACAGGAGAAGTAGCCAGACAAATCAAAGCAGACTCGGCTGGCAAGATCGAATATGGTAAAGGGTTAAGCACCCGTAAAGTTCGTACCCGTCATGGGGATGAAAGAGAACAAGTAGAAACTGCGGGAGATTTACTCCTAATTACTACTAAAGATGGAACAAATAAATCCGCTCGGGTTGCTCATAATCTGACAGTGGGTTCTTTATTATTAGTTAATAAAGGCGATACTGTTGAAGCAGGAGAGCTTATTGCTGAAGTAGCTTTAGCTAAAGTACAACGCTCTACAGAAAAAGCAGCTAAGGATGTATCTTCTCATTTAGCGGGAGAAGTTTTATTTGCTGGACTTATTCCTGAAGAAAAAATCGATCGCCAAGGAAATACTACTCGCATCGCCCAAAGAGCAGGATTGTTATGGATTTTATCGGGAGAAGTCTATAATCTTCTTCCTGGAGCCGAACCTGTAGTCCAAAATGGTAGCCAGATAGAAGTTGGAGATATGCTGGCACAAACTAAATTGGTTTCTAGTAGTGGGGGGGTAATTCGCATGATCCCCAATAGTCGAGAAATCGAAGTGATTACTGCTTCTGTATTACTAGACCAAGCAACAGTCAGAGTTGAAAGTGATGGTGGTCGGGAACAATATATTATTTATACAGCAGATGACCAACGCTTTTTGCTGAAAACGACTCCAGGAACTAAAGTACAGAGTGGTCAAGTTGTAGCAGAATTAGTTGACAATCAGTACAAAACGGAAACTGGTGGCATTATTAAATACGCAGGAATTGAAACTGGTAAAGGTACTCGCAAACAAGGGTATGAAGTAATCAAAGGTGGTACTATTCTCTGGATTCCTGAAGAAAGTCATGAAGTGAATAAAGATATTTCTCTCTTGGCGGTAGAAGATGGTCAGTATGTCGAAGCTGGTACAGAAGTAGTAAAAGATATTTTTGCTCAGTCTTCGGGTATAACAGAAGTCGTGCAGAAAAATGACATTTTACGGGAAATTATTATTAAGCCAGGAGATATTCACTTCCTAGATGAAGCTAATCCCGACCTTCACGAACAGCTAATTCAACCAGGAACAGAAGTCCTACCAGGAGTAGTTGTCGAGGAACTGAAATACGCGGAAGTTATTGAAACTACAGAAGGTATCGCTTTATTATTACGTTCGGTTCAAGAATATCAAGTAGCGGATGAACCTGCCGTTCCTTCTCAAGCTTCAATTAATAGTGAAGATGGTCGTCAGATTGAATTACGTTCGATCCAACGAATTTTTTATAAAGATGGAGAACGAGTTAAATCCGTTAATGGTGTCGATTTGTTGACAACTCAACTAGTACTAGAAATTGATGTAACCGATGATTTAGAGACGGCTGCCAATATTAGTGCGGATATTGAGTTAAAAACTGATGAGTCTGACCCTGAAGTGAAGAAATTGCAGCTGGTTATTCTAGAATCTTTGGTATTGCGTCGGGATACTGATGCCGATCCTTACAGTGGCAATATTCAAACTAGAGTCTTAGTTGAAGATGGTCAGGAAATACCCAAAGGGGCAGTAATTGCTCGTACAGAAATTAACTGTAAAGAAGCTGGTCAAGTAAGGGGTATTCGAGAAGGAGGAGAAGCAATTCGCCGAATTCTAGTAGTTAGAGATTCCGATCGCGTATCTTATGACCTAGATGTACCTAAGAGTAAATGTCATTGTCAAGAAGGAGATTTACTGGTCGCAGGTACAGAAATTGCTCCTGGAGTTAAATTAGACGAATCGGGACAAGTTGTTGCAATTACCCAGAAAGAAGACGGCAATAGCACTATTGTTCTACGCAATGCTCGTCCTTATCGAGTATCTCAAGGGGCAGTATTGCATATTGACAATGGTGATTTGGTACAACGAGGAGATAATTTAGTTCTGTTGGTATTTGAACGGGCCAAAACTGGGGATATTATTCAAGGTTTGCCTCGAATTGAGGAATTGTTAGAAGCCCGTAAACCAAAAGAGGCTTGCGTTCTCAGCCGTCGTCCGGGAGTTTGTCAAGTAGTCTATGAAGAAAACGAAACTGTAGATATCAAAATTATTGAAGAAGATGGAGTTATTAGTGATTATCCCATCAGTCCCGGACAAAATTCTTTAGTTACAGATGGGCAAGAAGTTGGGCCTGGCGAACCTTTAACTGACGGACCAGCTAATCCTCATGAAATCTTAGAAATTTTCTTCAATTATTACTTAGCAGAAAAAGGTTGTTACGAAGCTTCTTTAATCGGACTACAAAAAGCCCAAAGATTTTTGGTGCAACAAGTTCAATCCGTATATCAAAGCCAAGGAATTGATATTTCTGACAAACATATTGAAGTGATTGTACGGCAGATGACTTCTAAAGTACGAGTTGAAGATGGTGGTGATACGGTTATGCTACCAGGTGAGTTAGTTGCATTAGGCGAAATTGAGCAAATTAATGAAGCGATGTCCATTACGGGTGGTGCGCCCGCTCAATATACGCCTGTTTTACTAGGTATTACCAAAGCTTCTCTTAACACTGATAGCTTTATTTCCGCTGCTTCTTTCCAAGAAACTACCCGCGTTTTAACAGAAGCAGCGATCGAAGGTAAATCGGATTGGCTAAGAGGCTTAAAAGAAAACGTAATTATTGGGCGTTTAATTCCTGCGGGAACTGGTTTTAACACCCTTGACGAATCTTTGGGTAGTAGAAACGATCTAGACAACTCTTCTTTGAAAGACAACTTCCGTAATAACTCTTTGTATGGTTATGGTGTTGACAGTTATGAAAATTTACGTTTATCTGAAGAACAATTGAGCGATCGAGATACTTATCCGAGACGTTCTTATACAGATTTGGGTGAAGATGAAAACGTTATTCTCGACGATCGAACAGCTAGAGCCTACACTGTGAATGTAGATTCGGTTATTAGCGATGATAGTGATGACACGGATATAAGTCTAGATCGGTTTTCTCTAGAAGATTTAGACGAGCGATAGTTCTCAAGAACAGCAGGAATAAATAAAAAAAAATAGATGCTCGACTATTTGAGGTATTAAGTAGCTACTTAATACCTTTTTTTTAGATAATAGTAAAGCGATTGAGGACAACGCGATCGCGTCCTTGTTCTTTTGCCCAATATAAAGCCTCATCTGCTTTAGCAATTAGTTTTTCTGCGGGAAAACTAGGCATAGGTACAATACTAGCTATACCAATGCTGATAGTTACTACTGTACTGATCTGAGAACTAGTATGAGATATGCTTAATTCTTTAATTTGTTGACGAATCTTCTCGCCAATTTCTAATGCTCCTTTAGCTGTAGTTCTAGACAAAATTAAGACAAACTCTTCTCCACCATAACGAGCAACCAAATCGGCAGGTCGTCTGGCATTATTTTTTAAAACTCCAGCTACCTTTTGCAAACAGCGATCGCCAGCTTGATGTCCATAAGTATCGTTATAGAGTTTAAAAAAATCGACATCGCATAGCATGATAGATAAATAAGCCTTTTCTCGACTCATCCTATGCCATTCCCGTTTTAAATAAGAATCAAAACTACGACGATTAGCGATTTGAGTCAATTCGTCAACAGAAGCAATCTTCTTTAATTTTTGATTGGCAATTTCTAGTTGTTCGGTTAGTAATTTTTCTTTTTCTACCTGTCTTTTAAGTTCCTTCATTGCCCAATGAGTTTGCAGCAATCTTTTAACTCTTTGAAGCAAAACAGGCCAATGGATTGGTTTAGTAATATAGTCAGTTGCTCCTACTTCAAAAGCCCGATCGACTGATTCTGAGTCATCCAGAGCAGTAATGATCAAAATCGGGGGACAATCTTCGCCCAAACTAGCTTGGAGTTTAGCGCAACAACTAAAACCATCTAGTAAAGGCATGACTCCGTCTAATAAAATCATACTAGGCTTAAATTTTTGACAAGTTTCTAAACATTCTTCCCCATTAGTATTTTCTAAAACACGATACCCCTGTTGTTCGATCGTCGAACAGATCATTTTGCGAGTAGTAGTATCATCTTCTACCACTAAAATTAAAGGAGGATTTTTATGGAAATCAGGGTAGATCATAGGGTTAGAATTCGGGAAAGATTATTGTCCTTCAATTAAGCTTAAAACTTAAAATAAATGCGATCGCTTTACTTGATAAGTCTCACACAAACTTAACAAGTAATTGATGGATTAGGGAACAGGTTATAACAACATATACATAATGACCAAAGACAGAATTGAACTTCTGATTGTCGATAATGACCCAATTTTTCGTCTGGGTTTTGCCACTGCTTTAGCAGCTTATCCCGATTTTGACATTATCTGTCAAGCTAATGACCTGAATCACGCGCTACTTGAATTAGAACAAGGTATAATTCCCGATCTGTTAGTCATCGCCATAAATTTTCAGTACTTGGCTAAGCAGAAAGGAATTACTTGGAAATTATGTCGAAAAATAAGACGTGAATATGATAGCTTACCGATTTTTGTTCTTAGTTCTAGTAGCAAGCCTAAAATTTTAAAAATACTTAAAACCTTAGACATCCAAGGCTATTGTAACAAAGGTACAGACATAGAAACTATGGTTGGAGCAATACGCTCTATTGTAGAAGGAGAAGTTTACTGGCAAAAAAATAAAGTTTCCACCAGTAATTTTTGGCAAACTAATTTATCTCGCCTCAGTCAAGCAGGGCAAAAAGAAATTACAACCACCCTAGCAAAAGTTAACGAGCGACTACAAGCTCCGCATTTGTCTGATTTCGATCGATTATTTTTATCTGGTCGTAAACGAGAACTTTCTGTTGCTAGCTGGTTAGTCGAGCGATTAATTATCTCAGATATTGTTACAACTCAAAAACAATTGCCCTTAACTACCGCTTTAATACCAATAGATAATTCCAATCAGTCTTGTTTATTATCTGCTCATCAGGTTATTACAGAATTAATCCAACAAGAATCGGTTATCGCTCAAATTTTTAAAAAGGTTTTTATGTCGATCGATTTAGCCGTAGTAAATCGGACTAATATTATTTTGGAAATCGATATTCTTCAACCCCGCAAACGCCAAGAATTACTTTATCTTGTTTTAAGCAAATTATATAAATTAATTCAAACCCTACAACAACAAAAGCAGAGTAAATTGTCGATGACAGAAAATTTGCATGAAATTTGGCAGTCTGCTAGTGTAGACTTCTTTTTTGGTCATTATGGGGGATTAATCGATATAACTGAAGAACAATTCTTGGAAATTATCGAACAAGAAGCAGACATAGTTCAAAACAATATTTTTAGTCAAGTTTACTTTGCTTCAGATTTATTTACTTATTTTTTAGAAAAAGAACCTTTGATAGTAGATTTTGTCAGTTATAGTTATGATTCTCCCGAAGCTAAACTCAGAGCAGAAATACTTGTTGAAAATTTAATTATTTTAGTAGCTAATGCTATTGTGCAAGTTTTACTCAATAACTTTTATAATGTAGAAATATTCAAATATAATCTCTATCATCCCCGCTATCGCAGTTCTAGAGAAATAGCTCGTTTTCGCAACGATCTTTCCTGGCGATATCGTCAAGAAAAATATTGGGATAATCCTAATAATATTTTTGCCAGTCGCTACCGTCTTTTAATTTTACAACAAAATGGAATTCAAACTTTTTTTATTTATGCTTCTCGCATAGAAGAATTAAATCAGTTAGAAGGATTACCGTGGTTAGCTACCATGGTTATCGAAATTCGCGATGCAATTTCTCCTCGTTTAAAGTCAATAATTGCATCTTTGGGTAGCAGTGTCATCTATATTTTGACCCAGGTAATTGGCAAAGGGATTGGCTTAATTGCTAAGGGCATTATTCAAGGAATTGGTAACAGTGTCCAAGATGCTAATTTTAGTAGTAGAAATAAAGATTAACTGCCCGATCGAGTTAGTCATTCAATCTTCTTGAGGATTTCTCAACTAACTAATTTATATACGTGTCAAACTAGAGATATATTATTCCTTACATTAGGTATAACTTAATAAATCCATCTATGAACAACAGTTGTCAGATGAATATTCAGAATCAGTTAAATAACACTAATACTAACCGTCGCTCGAAACCAACTCATCTCAAGCAAAAAAGTAAACAGACAAGCAGATTTAAACATTTACGTAAGTTGGCTGCTGGTTGGCTGATTCTCCAGACTGTTTTTCTGACAACGCCAACTCTAGCTCAAAGAATCAAAGATAACGCTCTCAGCTACAGCCAATTTATTCAAAAATTACAAGACGGAGAAGTTGCCAGAGTAGAGCTAGATGAAACTACCAATAAAGCAAGGGTTACTTTAAAAGGGCAAAATAAAGATGAACCCCCTAAAGAAGTGATTTTATTCGCTCAAAATCAAGATTTAATTCCCAAAATTCGCAACACTGATGTCGATTTTGAAATTACTTCGTCCCTCGATCGCTCTACTACTGTGGGTGTAATTGCCAATCTCGTAATTATTTTATTGCTGTTAGCTGGCTTAGTGATGATTATTCGTCGCTCTGCTAGTGCTTCTGGACAAGCTTTTAATTTTGGTAAATCGAGAGCTAGATTTCAAATGGAGGCAGAAACAGGGGTAAAATTTAACGATGTAGCCGGAATCGAAGAAGCCAAAGAAGAATTACAAGAAATCGTTACTTTTCTCAAACAGCCAGAAAAATTTACGGCAATTGGAGCAAAAATTCCTAGAGGAGTACTTTTGATCGGGCCTCCAGGGACTGGTAAAACACTCTTAGCCAAAGCCATTGCTGGAGAAGCTGCCGTTCCTTTCTTTAGCATTTCTGGTTCAGAATTTGTGGAGATGTTTGTGGGGGTAGGAGCATCTCGTGTCCGCGATCTTTTTAGAAAAGCGAAAGAAAATGCACCCTGTCTGATCTTTATCGATGAAATTGATGCAGTAGGCAGACAAAGAGGCGCGGGTTATGGTGGAGGTAATGACGAGCGCGAGCAAACCCTCAATCAACTCCTCACAGAAATGGATGGTTTTGAGGGTAATAGTGGGATTATTGTTATCGCAGCTACTAACCGCCCAGATGTTCTTGATTCTGCGTTATTGCGTCCTGGGCGATTCGATCGCCAAACTATGGTAGATTATCCCGATCTACAGGGTAGATTGGGTATTTTAGAAGTTCATGCTCGCAACAAAAAAATAGCAGAAACAGTTTCTTTAGAAGCCGTTGCCCGTCGTACTCCTGGTTTTTCTGGTGCGGATCTGGCTAATTTACTTAATGAAGCAGCTATTCTTACAGCGAGAAGAAGAAAAGAAGCCATCGAAATGCTAGAAATTAACGATGCCATCGATCGAGTAATTGCGGGTATGGAAAGAACTGCTCTAGTCGATAGCAAGATCAAACGCTTGATCGCCTATCATGAAATCGGTCATGCTATGGTAGCAACTCTTACTCCCAGTCACGATCCTGTCGAAAAAGTTACGGTTCTCCCCAGAGGACAAGCTTTGGGTCTAACTTGGTTTACACCAGGAGAAGAACAAGGCTTAGAAACTAAAGCAGAAATTTTGGCAAGAATCGCCTCTTGTTTGGGAGGTAGAGCAGCAGAAGAAGTGATTTTTGGTAAAGATGAAATCACCAGAGGTGCTACAGGAGACATAAATCAATTGACTTCTTTGGCTAGGGCAATGGTAACTAAACTAGGAATGTCCGAACTCGGCCCTCTAGCACTAGAAAGTCAAAATCAGCCTGTTTTTATGGGAGGAAATTCCCCTGATGAATTAGAATATTCTGAAGAAATAGCTTCTCGTATCGATAAGGAAATTCGCTCGATAGTTATGCAATGTTACGAAAATGCTAAACGAATTATTCGGGAAAATCGTCAGACCATCGAGCGCATAGCCGATATTTTGATCGAAAGAGAAAGTATTGATGGAGACGAATTTCGTAAGTTAGTTAAAGAATTTTCTCAAACTCCTAAATCAAACTTGGTAACTTCTTCTTAGATCTGTTTACTAATTAATTAAATTAAATGGAGAGCGATCGCTCTCCATGTTAGTTCTGAATTATCAACAGTTTATAGCCAAACTTTGTTTACACCGTAGTAATTTCTTTTTCTTTAACTGCTAACAATTCGTCAATTTTTTTAGTGTATCGATCGGTAATTTTTTGAATCTCATCTTGTAGAGAACGAGATTCGTCTTCTGAAATCTCGCTATTTTTTTCCTGTTTGCGCACGGTGTCGATCGCATCACGGCGAATATTACGCAAACCTACTTTTCCTTCTTCTGCTAGTTTGCCTGCCGTTTTTACTAATTGTTGACGACGTTCGCTAGTTAGGGGAGGAATATTTAAACGAATTGTTTCTCCATTATTATTAGGTGTTAATCCCAAATCCGACATAGCAATAGCTTTTTCAATGTCACTCATACTACCGCGATCGTACGGCTGGATGGTAATAGTAGTCGCATCGGGAGTACTGATATTAGCCAGAGATTTTAACGGAGTTTCCGTACCATAATAATCCACGACAATTCTGTCTAATAAAGAAGTACTAGCGCGTCCCGTTCTAATTGTATTAAAAGACCTTTGAGTAGCATCAATAGTCTTTTGCATATGTTCTTTAATTTCAGTTAACTTCACAAGAATCTCCTACAGTAGTGCCAACAGTTTCACCTTTAGCTGCACGGAAAATATTACCGCGCACCGAAAGATTAAATACAACAATAGGAATATTGTTTTCTTTGCATAAAGCGATCGCGGTACTATCCATAACCCGCAAATCGTGAGTCAGAACGTGTCCATAAGTTAAGCTTTGATAGAGATGAGCATTACTGTTGGTTTTTGGGTCACAATCATAAACTCCGTCTACTTTAGTTGCTTTAAAAATCACTTCAGCATCTATTTCTGCTGCTCTTAAAGCTGCTGTAGTATCGGTAGTAAAAAATGGATTACCCGAACCCGCACCAAAAATAACGACCCTTCCTTTTTCCAGATGGCGTATGGCGCGACGGCGGATGTAAGGCTCGGCGACTTCTTGCATGGCGATCGCTGTTTGAACTCTGGTTGGAACACCAATTTGTTCTAAAGCATCTTGGAGAGTCATGGCATTCATCACTGTAGCAATCATACCAATATAGTCGGCAGTTGCCCGATCCATGCCAGCAGCAGAAGCTTTTACCCCGCGAAAGATATTTCCTCCGCCAACAACAATAGCTATTTGTACTCCATTTTGAAGTACTTCTGCTATTTCTTGAGCAATTTCAGCAACTACTTTGGGGTCTATGCCATAGCCTAAATCCCCCATGAGTGCCTCACCACTCAACTTTAATAAAATCCGCTGGTAACTCATCCCCTAAAAAGCAAATTTAATATTATTTTTCATTTCTCTCCCCATAAGATACCAGGTTTCTGACAGAGATTATCCGACCAGACCAGTTTGATTTTAATAGTTATAGGTACGTTATAGGTACTTATTTTTTATTTTCTCGCCATTTAATTGATTCTCCCACTGGTTCGGTAGTATTGGGAGAAATTTCTGCTCCAGTCAGAAGAGCATTAATACTATTGCGGAAATAAGCATTAGCAGTTGAATCTCCCGAAGAATCTAGATCTTCAATTTTACCTACGTAACGAATTACTGCTTGAGAATCTACTAAAAAAGCTTCGGGAATCACTTGCGCCCCGAAAGATTTTGCCACATCTTGAGTGGGATCTCGTAAATAAGGAAAATTTAATTCTTGTTCTTTGGCAAAATTTTGCATCGCTTCAAAGCTCTCTTCGATCGTCCCTCCAGAATCATTAGAATTAATGGCGATCATGGTAAAACCTTGAGCTTCAAATTCAGTTTGAATTTGTTTGAGTTTCTCTACATATTCCTTAACGTTAGGAAAATTATTACCGATAAATACTACACCAATAGCTTGAAAATTGCCGAGATAGCGACCTAAATGATGTACTTGCTTGTCTATACCGGGAATTTCAAAATCTGGAGCGTAATCGCCGACCGAGCTTCTTGTGGCTTCCATAAATAATAGTTCCTATAATCGCTTTTTGCTTGGTAACTTAAGAGCAATAAAATTGAATGTTAACTATAGATAGGTGTGATTTAAGTAGTGATATCCTACTAATTTGTATACTAGTTTAGCTGCTGTAAACTGAGAAACTACTGAATCTTTTACTGGTGCTAATTCCATTACATCACAACCAACTACTTGATAACTCATAAATATTCTTTTGAGAAATCGAATTAGTTCGTACCAATTTAACCCTCCTGGTTCGGGAGTGCCTACCCCTGGTATTAAACTCGGATCGATTCCATCTAGATCGATCGTAATAAATACTTTCTTGGTAGTAATCCGAGAAATTGCGGTATCAATCCAATCTGCTTGGTAGTAAATGTCTTTTGCCCAAATTATAGGAATATTTTTTTGGGCAATTAATTGGGCTTCTTCTAAACAAATACTCCGAATACCTACAGGCAAAGTTGGCAATCCCATATCTAAAACTCGACGCATTACACAGGCATGATTGTAAATTGAACCTTCGTAGCTATCGCGCATATCTCCCTGGGCATCAATCTGAATAACCGTAAATGGTTCTTTTATTGTTTTTTGATATGCTCTAACTACTCCAGAGGTAATACTATGCTCTCCTCCCAAAGCAATGACGAATTTACCATCGCCAATTAATCGAGAGACAGTTTTTGTGGTAATTTTTAACATTTCTTCGGGATTAATTGCTGAATTTAAGCGAGTATCGGCGATCGCTGAAGTAGTATAAATTCCCGTAGACAGACAAGTGACTATGCCTAATTCTTCATCATAGGCTTCTAATTGATCTGAGGCTTCAATAATCGCTTCAGGCCCTTTTTGACAACCTTGGCGATAGGTAGTAGTTTTTTCATAAGGGATCGGTAGAATAACTACTTTTGCTTCTTCATACCTAGTTTGAGCTTCTGAACCAATAAATTGTTTAATATTCATCTCTAATAAAATTTTTGGGTTGGTTTAAGGGAGTACTAACGAGCAAAATTGTTAATGGGGCATGGTTGGATTTTAAAGTAATGGACAATCGCTCTGTTAATTTATGCTCATAATAAAAATAAACCCAAAATTTAGTATAAATTAGCCTGTTAACTATGCAATCTATTCCTGCGATCGATACTTTTACCGAACCCAAAACTTGGCACTGGCGAGGTTTTCCCATTACCTATCAAAATTGTGGAGAAAGAGGTGCTGCCGTGGTTTTAATCCATGGGTTTGGGGCTTCTTGGGGTCATTGGCGCAAAAATTTACCAGTTTTAGGAGAATCTTGTCGTTGTTATGCCCTCGATCTTCTTGGTTTTGGTGGTTCGGCTAAACCGACTCCAGGAGGAGATATAGAATATACCTTTGAAACTTGGGGGCAACAAGTAGCAGATTTTTGCCGTGAAGTAGTTGGAGAGCCAGCTTTTTTAGTAGGTAATTCCATCGGTTGTATAGTAACAATGCAGACAGCAGTGGATTACACCGATCTAGTTTTAGGAGTAGCAGCCATTAATTGTTCTTTGCGCTTGTTACACGAAAGAAAGCAAGCAGAATTACCCTGGTATCGACGAATAGGCGCACCAGTCGTTCAACGAATTTTAAAAAACAAATTAATTGGCAATTTCTTTTTTCGGCAGCTAGCCCAACCTAAAGTAGTTCGTAACATTTTATTACAAGCCTATCGCCGTCCTGAAGCTGTTACCGATGAATTGGTAGATTTACTAATGAAGCCAGCAGCAGATGTTGGTGCTGCCGATGTCTTTTTAGCTTTTACAGGTTATTCTCAAGGCCCTTTACCAGAAGATTTATTACCCCGTCTTATTTGCCCTACTATTTTATTATGGGGGACAGAAGACCCTTGGGAACCAGTAGAAATGGGTAGAGAACTAGGAAATTTGACTACAGTAGATCGGTTCATTCCTTTAGAAGGTTTGGGTCATTGTCCTCAGGATGAAGCCCCAGAAATAGTTAATCCGATTTTACAAGAATGGATTGCCCAACATTTTTCAGTTAATAGTTAACATTTATCAGCAATTAGTTCTGGCAAAATATTCATACCTTAAACTTAAACAGGAAATGACTTCTTTCTCCTATGACCAATTCTCTACCCTCTAAAGCTAGAACAATTAGACCGATCGCTGCGAGTTCTATTTATGGTATTGCTTTTAGAGAGGAATACTTATGGGCGATCGATTCTCGTAATGGCTATTTACTCAAAATCGATCCGCTTACAGATAACACCACTATTTTAAATTCTCATAATTGGTCGGATTTTGTGGGGGCAACAGGATTGGCCATTGCTGGAGATACTCTCTGGTTTACAGTAGAAGAAAGTGTCTATTTTTGCTCTCTAGGAGATAATAAGTTTGTACCACAACTATTTACTCGTTTAAACTATCCTGCTAATGGTATAGCAGTCACAGAATCTACTGTTTATATTACCTGTCAAAAAACTGGGGATATTTTAGTTTATAACAGTACAACAGGACAAAAAATTACTTACTTCTATGCCCCTGGTATTGGTGTTGAGAATATTACCGTTAAAGATGAAGAAATTTGGCTGACAGATACGATCGAACAAACTGTATACTGTCTCGATCGCGCTACGGGAAAAGTTATTTTTAGTGTTTTAACTCCCTTTGATTCGCCTACGGGTTTAGCCTTCGATCGAAATAAAGAAACGGGAGAACATATTCTTTATGTTGCTTATGCCGACAGAGAAGTTTATATCCGCGATAATCCTAATGTAGAACCAAATCACGAATTACAATACCGCGATCGCACTTTCATCCATCCTCTTTATTTCCACTACAATAGCGAAGGCAAATATGCCCTCTCTAACGGCTATCTCGTCGAAATGTCTTATACAGAAGAACTATTTCCCCTTTCTTCTGTAGAATTGAAAGATGTAGAATGGCGCATTGCCTTACCCGCAGAAACCGACCGTCAAAAAGTAAAAAAAGTTGAAGCGATCGGGATTCCTTTTAAAGAAGAAATTAATAACGGGCAAAAAATAGCTGTTTTTAAATTTGAAAACCTCGATCGAGAAAAACGCTATATTTTCGGTTGGAAAGCTTTATTAGAAGTCTGGAGTATTAAATATCAAATAAAACCGCGAGATTGTGAAAATTTACCCGAACTTCCCCCAGAGTTTAAAGAGCGATATTTGGTCGATAATGACAATTTAGCCATGGATACGGATATTATTCGCCGTGCTGCTGAAGACTCGATCGGTAGAGAAACTAATTTATTACGCAAACTTTACAGTATTCGTAATTATGTTTACGATCGACTATCTTATGGCATTAAACCCCATATAGATACTCCCGATCTAGCCCTAAAAAGAGGTGTTGGCTCTTGTGGCGAATATTTAGGGGTACTTTTAGCTTTGTGCCGTCTCAATGAGATAGCCTCTCGTACTGTAGGACGTTATAAATGTCCTCTTTATCCCCAACAACATAATATTCCTCTTATTCCCGACTTCAATCATGTTTGGATGGAGTTTTATTTACCTGGTTTTGGTTGGCTGCCTATGGAATCTAATCCCGATGATGTTGCAGAAGGTGGCCCTTATCCTACTCGCTTTTTTATGGGTTTGGCTTGGTATCATGCGGAAATGGCAAAAGGTGTTGCTTTTGAAACGATTACTAGTGAAGGGAAACCAATAACTAAGGAGACAGTTTCGATCGGTGAATTGGCAATTAATCACGTACAGTTTACTATTTTAGAGGAATTACAACCAGGTTAGCTCGATCGATGTTCATATTTAATCTAATTATTAGCTAATTCTTGGTACAAAACAAAGAGAATAGAAAATAAGAATTAATTGTACAGCGATCGTCTAGCACGAACAAGATAAATTGTTCTATGTCGCGTTTTTTTGGGAAATCTATTTGTAGAGATACATGAATAAAATAAGATTTTTTCAGAAACATGACAGCGATCGAAATTAAAGGGGCAGGCTATCCCATTAGAAAACCCGCTTTTCTCACAAATTAAGTTGAAAGCCAAATTTAAACTTAAAAATTGAGGATTTTTTCTAATAATAGAAAATTGAGATCCTGGCGATAAATAATGAGGCTAAATTGTGAAAAAATTACTAAA
>JBFRWK010000155.1:0-8186 GCA_051439545.1 Xenococcaceae cyanobacterium
TTGGTAGACCACCCAACTGGGAGATATCAGTTAACCAATTAACTAAAGCCTCAGATAGCGATGGTAGAAGAGCAGTACAATCTACTCTCAAAGAACTAGAACAAGCCAATTATTTAATCCGATATCCTTACCATAATCCAGAAACAGGATTAATGGATGGCTGGAAAAGTATTGTCTTTGAAACACCAACCGATTGCCAAAACTGGAAAGCTGAAAATACTGATACTAAAGTAAATTCCCCGACAGACACGTTTTGTGCTTGTCGGGAACTTGCCCGTCGGTCAACTCGTCCGTCTGAAAACAGCACACAAATAATAATAGAAGATCAACAATCAAAGAATTTAATAACTTCCCCCTTACCCCCTTCTTCAACTAAAAATCCAAAAGAGAAGAGAGAGAAATTGGAAGTTAAAACTCAAGAACAAAATACCACCAGCACTAAAACCCTGGTTGAGCCAAAAAATTCTAGTGGCTACTTGAAAAAAGAAAGTTCAAACTTTAACCCAACCCCAATAAATCCTTGCCGTACAAATACCTTAGTCAACCAAAAGGATGTAACCTTAACCTCGTTGGCTAATAAATCTTGTCTGGAAGAAAAAGAATCGGCGGGTGTAGCATCACAACAAGCTTTGGTACAACGTAATACTAGGGTTGACGATCCAGCTTTGGGAATTAAACCCCCAGAAGAGCAGAAGAATTTACAAGCTCGATTTAATTCTTGGATTCCCGATGGTGTATGGAAGGTTAATGGCAAACTAGACCCCAATTTTGTTGATTGGTTGGCATTAGATTGGGTTAAGTCTTACGGCGGGGATATTCACAAGAAACGAGCAGATGTACTAAGACACTTTAAAAAAGACCCTGCGAATATAGCTATCTCCTGGAGTCAGTATGAATCTGAAACCAGACATCGGTATGAAAATGCTGCTGTAAGGATGCACAATAGGATGGAAATTAAACCAGATGAACAACAACAGCTTTTATCTCGTTCGAGGGCTGTAAGTGAGAAGATGAATGAACAGATGAACCCTGTGGCTGTAGATGACACGAATCCTAATTATTTGCCCCAAATAGAGAGTTCTACCGAAGAAAAGGTTATAGAGTATCATCAAGAGAATCAACCCGCTTTAATGGCGAATAATGAAAGGGTGACATCAAGTAACAATTCTTCTTTTCAAGAAGTAAAAGATCCAGAAAGCAAAGGGATTAATTCTGTAGATTCTTCTCAATCTCCAGAAAAAACCCAACAAGCAACTGATTCTTCTACTCCACCAAAAGACATCCCCAGGAATGAAAAAGGAAGTGCCGAGAATCCAGAAGCTTATAGAATATGGCAGCCCGAAAAGCTTGAAGGAGAAAAAATTAATCCCTTACAGCTAAGGGACAGATTAGCGGACTTGTCTCAGAGATTCGCTATGCCAAAACCTATCAAAGAAAGAAAGCAAGCAAAAGACCCAATAGAGGAACTAAATGAGTGGATAGCCGATCCCGTATTACGTAATACTGCCATGGCTAAAATCATGCAGAGTGATAACTTAACGGTAGATTTTGACGAACAAGGAATCCCAATCAGAGTAATTAAAATTAGAAGAGAAGAAGAATGAGTAAAACTGGTTGATTATGGATAATCAAGCCAAAAATAGCTAAATTTTTGAGTTATATTGGCAATGAAAGCCACTGGCTATAGTGACAGCAATAGCTTCAGTTTGTACGATAGATTTTCTGCTATCAATGCTTTCAAGTTTGAGCGAAAGTCCCTTTAGAATCGAGGTAGAAATGCCAAGTAAGAAAATCAAAGTAAAAGAATACACAGTTTCTGCGCACGAAAGAAAAATCAGAACAAGGATATATAAATTCGTTTGCCACCATTGTTTGGAGTCGGTAGAAAGAGAGACTTATGCAGTAAGCTGTCCTAAATACGGGAATCAGTGTAATGGAGTCGAGAGAAAATGTTTGCGCTTTCGGAAAAAGTAGAAGAGTTAGCTCCCGCAGAAAAGCATGAGAATCTTGAAGAGATTGAGTGAGAAACCGAAACAGGCTAAGGAAAGACCTTTAAAGATAGTGCAGAATTACTAAGGAGAGATTGATGGGAGAAGCTAAAAGACGAAAGAAGATATTAGGGTCAGCCTACGGAAAAAAAGAATCAACAATAATAGTGGGCAGTGCAGAATTTGAGAGGCATTTACTCAAGTTTGCCGATGCCTGGACAGAAAAGTTGGCAGAAATAGGAGATCTAGACGATTTAGACTCCGAAGAACAGGAGGTTAAAGAAGAAGAGTTTAACCAGTGGTTGAAGGAGTATTTAGAATCTTATCGTCAGAGCTATCGAGAAAAACTAGTAATGGGAGTCTTAGACCCAGTATATGCCGAACTAGCCGAGATACCAGAGTCAGAAGCTCTTGCGGTAGAGTTGGCCCTGAATTGGTCAATCGAAACACTATTTCTGTACAAAATGTTTAAGCCGTATTTATCTACTTCATCAGCATCGGAGTATGCTGAACCCTTAGTAGGTTTTTATGAGGTAGTAATAGCAGAAGCGTTAGAGAATGCCAAAGTCCAGGTAGAGAACCAAGGAGAGATAGAAAAGCTCAAGCGAGAATTTGAGGAAATTTTAGAAATAGAAGAGTCAAAACGGATAGGATGAAGTGAGGTAAAAAAGAGATTTGCCGTTCAAGCTGAGGCAGTCGTAGTATGCAGAATGATTGTCATACTGCGTATTACCAAGTTGAGGATTTATGTGAGTCATATTTTTTACGTCAGGTAGTGGAAAAATAGCTCATGAAGCAGAAGGATTATCATGATAGAAAGAAAAACTAGCTCGATTTGAACCAAGAATGACGGATAGCAGCAGAAGAAGAAGGAGAAGGATAATAAAATCGGTAGACTCTGAAAAAGAAACAAAGCCAATCTTGCCAGAAGAAGAATCGACAGAACAGGAGATAAGTGAAGTTTCTGAGCAGAGAGAAGGTTCGAGGCATAGGGTGATGACAAGCGAGATCGACCAAATTAGAGCGGAACTAGTATTCGAGAGAGGTTCAGCATTATTGGAGTCAGATTATTGGGACGAGAGCCATAGTTGGGGTTCAGATGATGAAGAAGGGTCTGACGAGTACTGGCATTTTTTGGGCAGGTATGAATAGTTATTTTGAAAGGGACAATGAGGAGTACAACCATCCTAAAGTAGTGAGACTTCAACCATAAAATGTCGCCAAACGACAAGATATGCTTGACAAAATTAATTTCCCTGTTACCGAAGCTCAAAAAAAAGAAAATTGTGCCAATTATTGGAATATAATCGTTTAAAAAGGACTTAACTTTCTTCTAATCCCACTTTATCTCGTCCTTGCTTACGTTGTCCTACTCTTCGAGTCGATTTTTTGGGGAGCGAAACAACTTCAGACTCGACTGGCTCTTGAAGTGGGTTCACAACATCGTCCAAGCTTTGCTCATTGACTGTTTCAATTACCGAAACTGTTGTAGCTTTTTTCCTACTTTGCCTTTTTTTTGGTGCTGTAGTTTTCGGAAGAACTGCTTCATCACCTTTGGCAACAGACGATTTGGACGATTTTGCCCGTTTTTTACGAGCGGTCGCTGTAGTTTTTGCTTTTTCTCCAGAGCTATTAATCGTTGACGGCACAGTTGTTTCCATCTGCAACAATCGCCATAAATGTTCGTGTCGGCTTGCCATATAATTCAATTTTTGCTCTCCCTCCACTGCATCTATAGCCATCCGTTCGCATTGAGCCAAAGAAAGAGCATTTTCTTGTAACCTTTCTAAAGTCAAGGTATCGCCACCATCATGAAGGGTAGCAGCGACAGCACGAACCAGCCAATTTTTTAGTACACCAACACAACCAATCGAACGTTCGTAAAAATAAAACCACTCCTGCATCAAAGCTTCTAGATCTGTATGTAGGGGAACTTGCTTCAAGAGAGCCAACAACACCCCTTGAAAATCTTTACGGTCTTGTTCGTCCTGAAATAAATAACGAGGAAAATGGAGGTCGAGTCCACGTCGAGAAGCTTGACCGCTTAAATTCTGAAAATTTAACAGTTCGTAAGTACCAATGAGAATATGCAGAACGCCAGTAACATTGGTAATAGATTTAATCCAATCCAGTTGGTCTAGCAGTTTACCTGCACCTTGACCGTTACCAACCTTCATCAAATGTTGTGCCTCATCCAAGATAACGGCTCTTACCCCACGTTTGGCAAAAGCATCTTCGAGGGCATGGCGAAGTTCTGGAGAGTCATTAAACTGTGTAGTTTTAGTACGGGCGCGTCCTTTTTTTGACCAAGTTTGTTCGGTGTCGATATCAACGAGCAGACGACGCTCGTAACTCTGTTCTCCCAGTTGTTTAAGAGCGGTACGGTAATAATCAGCCCGATTGAAAGCTCCCCCATCAGGTGGACGGGTTTCTAACAGCAGCAGTGGTAGTTGAGGTAGGTGAGTTTTAGTTGTTCTGGTTTTTTTCCGAGCTCGTTCATTCTGGCCGAGTTCATTAAGCCGTTTAGCTAGGTGGTTAATCATCGTCGTTTTCCCTACCCCAGAAGGACCATAGACTAATACGTGAGCAAAACCAGCAGGTTCAACAATAGCACGCATCAAGGAGCGATCGATCTGTGCTAAGTGAGGATGTGAGACGGCATATTCTTTAAATGTAATCAGTTTTTTTTGTGCTGCACGAGTCAGATTGGAGGCGAGAAAGTCATCCATTAGCGATACTCCTCAAAGATAGGCAAATTAGATAATTCAATAGGTGGAAGAGCCAGGTTTTCTGCTTGTGGCTGCTCGGTTATCATTCCTTCAGTCGAATAAGACTTGATGAGGTTTAAATTGTCCAATTCTGTTCCACTCTTGATTGTCTGTGACACCATCTTTTCTGTATTTCCCTGTAAGGTGTTAAGCAGTCCTTGCTGCTCCAAATCTCGTAATCTTTGCACGAGCAAAGTTTCATGCTCTTGTACATTATTCAAAAAGTCCGCTAGACGTTTTGCCGAGATAGTTTTGTTCGTCCTAGTTATTTTGGCAAGTTGTTTAATCTCGGTAGATGCCAGCAACAGTTCTTTTTCACTTCGCCCAGAAAAAATGCTGTAATACTGGGAAATACACTTAACCCAACGACCTTGAACATAAGCATAAGCTACCCCAACATCGAAGGGGTCATACCGCACTGGTACTTTCGTTCGCTCAACTTCGGGATTCCGGAAAGCATCGCTCCAATAATATAGGTAATGTAGTTTAATCCCCCGTCCAGGTTGAATTAGAGCAAATCCTGATGGAGTACTAGGATGTGTCGCCATCAGAAATTCCTCTGAATAGGGAATACGTCGATGTTCTCTTTCTCCTGTTAAAATCAACCCAGTAGAGTAAGCATGAAGAGGAGTAGTATTGAGTGCGGGATGTTCGGTCGTGTCATAAATAGAGTAAGCCCAAGAGCTTAAATAAGTGTACAAATCTGATAAAGTCCAGACAGCAAGATTTTTCGGATTAATAGCTTTGGTAATAGTTCGAGGTTGCTTAGACGCTTGGGTATTTCCTAACAGATTGAACACAAACTGAGTGTTAGTTGTAGCAAAGAGTCTTTCTATTACACTGCCAAACCTCGTTTTGGCTCCAGGTCGAGTTTTCTTGATACAGTGATAGCGTGCCAACAAGGTATCAAAATAGACACTGTGGAATTCTTTGCCTCCATCTACTACGATGGCTTGTGGGAAGCGACCGAAGCGTTGAACGCAAATCCTTAATGCCATCATGCAGGCTCTGTAACTGGGAGCATCAAAAGTTAGATAAACAGAGAGGATGCGTCGAGAATAAGCATCGATGAGCAAAGTTAACCAAGGTCGTCCTAGCAATCTTCCTGTTGAAGAAGAACGTAGTTCGATATCTAATTGGGTATGGTCGATATGGACGATGGCAAAAGGGCGGTCTCCGTGGCGAGGTGTAGTATAAGTTAGTTCCCAATGCCAGGTACTGGAATTATAAGCAACCTTGGTTCCCTTGCGCTTACTTAGCAATTTTTCGGTGCGACGAAGCTTTAAACGCTTGTAAAAGGTGCTACGACTAAGGGCAGTTAGGTTTTGCTGCGAGCATGCTCGTTGGTAAGCTCGATAGACAGAAGAAGCTGGTGCTTGTCTTGGAGTCTCAAAATGCTCGGCAATAAAGGTTTCAAGTAATTCTCTTGATGGTTGTGGTGCTTTGGGCAAACGATTTCCTTGTTTTTTTGTTCGTGGTAGCAAACCAACATACCCGCAGCCGTAATTTGTTTGTGCCTCTTTAAACCGTTTCACCCAACGCTGTAAGGTACGCAGGGAAATATGAGGAGGGTCTTTTAATTTACCTTCAAGATAAGCTTGTACGATCTCGGAGCGGTAATTGGCTTGCTTTAAGTCTTGGGGACTAGCTGCACTCATTAAGGCTTGGATTTGATTAGAGGCAATTGTAGTTGCTGTTTCAACTTTTAAAAAAGTTCTATCTTTGGTGGAAGTTGGCAGAGTTAAATTATTTGGGTCTAACTGGTGAGAGCCTATGAGGACATAAGCATCATAAATTGATTTGTCTGAATATAGCCGAACCTGCGAATGGTCAGCTAAAGGAGATGCTCCTAAATCTACATACAGCTGCTCAGAAGCAATCATGGAGTATAAATCATTAGCTTTTACTCGCTCCCAACTAGCTAGCAGTTCGGCAAGAGTGATTCCTTGTTTTTGTTGGACTCGCTCTAATACTCTTGCCGTGAGCTGTGGCGAAACGAAAGATGTGAATTTTACATAATCCTCCAAAAACATCAGATTTTGGATTTTAATGGGCTCTAACTGTGCGCTACTACGAACGTAATATTTTAGTCCGAACTGTTCTGCATAAGCTATTCCTGGTGGACATTGCCAAATGCCACTACTGTTTTTTTGATAACGAGTAGGATATTTTTCGCTTAAGAGCAACAGTTCAGCTTCGGTTTTCCATTCTTCCCAACCAGCTTCTAATGAACGTAGTACGAAAAAGTCTGGGGTGTGGTAGTGACCGATTCGGCGACCTGATTTGTTTTGATATTGAATCTTAAAACATGGAGGCTGGTCGTAGAATTCTTTGACCTCGGAGTCATGTTCCATTTGATAAATTGCCCACAATTCGACTTTGTGACTCTCAAATTGGATGGTTAGACCCATTTTCTTTGAAGGATAAGTTCCGCTAACGTTTCCTGCTCTTCCTTGGACTCGACGCGATGGAGGAGCTGTACGAATTGTCTTGATTAACTCTATTGCTTCGGGCGAGAGTTTGAGTTTTTGACACCAAGAAGAAAATTCTTTCTCTTTCACAGTTTACTCCTACCTAGATCATCAACTGTGCTGAGTACGTTTAATTGAACTGTATTTTCTGGCTCTCGATCATCCTTTGAGCATTTATGTGTCAATCATTTTCTGTCGTTTTCCAGCACCTGTTTGTCATCAAATTTATGCAAATTTTAGTGAGAAATTAGAAGTTTTTAGAAATTGAACCCAATGTCTTATTATGGTAGAAACTGCGAACTCGACGACAAGATTTGATCCAAAAAGTTAAAATTCAGTGTAGCGCAAAGTTTTAAATTGGGTTAAAGCTGCGCCACATTATGCTGGAAACTGGCGACAATTTATGGTTGAAGTCTCAAGTAGGAAGTAGCAAGTAGGAAGTAGAAAGTTTGGATTCTTTACTTTCTACCCCCGACCTGCGTTGAGTTGAACTCAAGGCGTGCCAACGCGGGGGTGCATTCCGCACTTTCTCCTTTTTACTTTCTACTTTAAGACGGTTGTCCCCCCATCTCTTGGCAAGCCGTCAAGCGGGATAATATCCCCGCTAGTTATGCGGTTTTTCGGGAGAGAAAGAAGGCTATGCTGAGTAGTATACTCTTGGTATGTCAGGTCTCAAAAAAAAAGAGAGGGCGCTCAGGCTTCCGCCTGGCAGCTTCGCTGAGCGCGCAGTGCCTCGCTGTTAGTTAAAAAGGGAAAAAAAAATAGGGAACACTAGTAAGAAGCAAAAGTAAGCAGCAAAATTAAACTTAAACGGAGCAACAACAGTAACAACAGTAACAATAAGAGGCCAAATTGGCGAGAAAATGCCTGCAAAGAGTCGAGAAAAGAGGGCGGAATGGCTAAAGGCATGACTGCGCCAGGAGGGAAAGCATACCATTGACCATCTTGATAAAAAGGTT
>JBFRWK010000156.1:0-5082 GCA_051439545.1 Xenococcaceae cyanobacterium
ACCCAAAAACCACCATAACCTTCCAGAATTTCGATAAACATTGCTGATAAACCTTCGTATTGTTTACCTTGCCAAACATAACCCCATTCAACTAATCCTTGTTTTTGCAATTCTTGGGATATTTTGATTATTTCTGCAAAAGTATTAGGGGGTTCAAATCCACCTTTTTTTAATAAGTCAGTCCGGTAATAAAGCATACCTCCACCAGAATTTAATGGCATTCGATAGAGTTTATCTTGATAAATTCCACCTGCAACGTCTCCTTGTAAATATATTTTTTGTAATTGTTGGATATCGACTTTTTCTGACAGGTCTTTTAACCAATTAGCAGCAGCAAATTTTGGCACCCAAACTATATCCATATAAACTAAATCATAAGGAGAATCTCCTAGTAAAAAAGAAGATGTATATAAATCTTCTACTAAGTTAGTATCGTTAGGACCTTTGACAATTTCCAAGTTAATATTTGGGTGATTTTTGTTAAATTCGGCTTGAAGTGGTTCCCAGAAACTAGCTTCTAGAGCTTGGATTAATACTTGGATAGTTACAGGTTTTTCCTGCGTTTGTGCAGGTAAAATTGATATACATAAAATACTCAGGAAAGTTGCTAAAATTAAGATAGTTATTTGGAATTTTTTTTTCAGTCTAATTATCATAAATTTGAACCAGGTGTGAATTTTGAGTTTTAGTTTTTCTAGAGTAGAGTTGAAAAATTTACTATATTTCATTATTTTGGTAAGGGAAAGAATTAACAATGACCTCTAGTTTTTAATTAAAGGATTGACTTAAAAAAAATTTTACTATGTAGCAATTCTCAATAAGTTGTACTATTTTATAGTAGGGGTTTGGAGAGCCAACCTAAGGTCATTTCAGTTATCAGTTATCAGTTAACAGTTATTAGTTAACAGTTATCAGTTAACACCTGCATTAGGCTAAACCCAGAGGCTTGAAATACTGATGGGAAAAAAGAGATTAAACGTAAATTTTATTTGGATTAAAAACTATGAATAATCTGAAATCTGAAGCTCAATTTGCAGTTTGTATTAAAAATAAAGATTATCCTGCTTCTTTGGAATTACAGAAAATTTATCTGGCTTTAACTGATGAAGAGGCAACAAAAGATGCTGATTTAAGAACAGTTGATCAAAGTGGAGAAGATTATCTTTATCCTACCGATTATGTTGTAATAATTGAATTGCCCAAAGGTAAGGATTCAGCAGTCAGCTATCAGCTATCAGCTATTGTTTTTAGTGCGCGGTTAAGGCTTGATTAATTGAGTCAGAGTTAAATCTGACTAAACAAATATTCTCTCCCTTAACTTAAAAGTTTGTATTCATTTAAACTCAGTCTTTAAGAGGTCTTATTGCGGTCGAGCTGACGGCTAATAGCTGAATGCTTACTATCAAATACCTAATCTTTGATAGACATCATCTAAATGTTTTAAATGGTGTTTCGGGTCAAAACAAGCTGCAATTTCTGCCTCAGATAATTGACTTTTAATCTGTTCATTTTGACGGATCAAATCTTGAAAATTACCATTGGGTTGATTCCAAGCTTGATGAGCGCAAGACTGAACAATTTTATAAGCATCTTCTCGTATCATGCCTTTTTCTACTAAAGCTAAAAGCACTCGTTGACTAAAAATCACCCCTCCATAAACATTCATATTTCGCTTCATGTTTTCTGGGTATACTAACAATTTCTTGACTAACTCAGTAGTTTCTTTGAGCATAAAATGAGTCAAAATACAAGCGTCTGGTAAAATAACTCTTTCCACTGAACTATGAGAAATATCTCGTTCGTGCCAAAGGGCAACATTTTCCAAAGCAGCAATAGCATGACCGCGAACAATTCTTGCCATTCCCGTTAACCTTTCCGAACGGATAGGATTACGTTTGTGAGGCATCGCACTAGAACCCTTTTGACCTTGAGAAAAATATTCCTCAACCTCTAAAACATCAGTCCGTTGCAGGTTACGAATTTCTACTGCAAAACGTTCAATAGAAGCAGTCACTAAGGCCAGGATTTGTACATACTCAGCATGACGATCGCGAGAAATTACCTGAGTAGAAGCTGTATCCGGTTCAAGTTCCAGTTTTTGGCAAGCGATCGCCTCTACTCTTGGGTCAATATTTGCATAAGTTCCCACTGCTCCAGAAATCTTACCCACAGCAATATTCTGACGTAGTTGTACTAATCTCTGGCGATGACGACAAACCTCTGCTAACCATCCTGCCAATTTAAAACCAAACGTCATCGGTTCCGCATGAATACCGTGGGAGCGCCCAACCATGAAAGTTTCCCGATGTTGTTGTGCTTGATAGCGAATAGCTTGTCCTAATTCTTCCACACAAGACAACAACACATCCAGACTCGCCACCATTTGCAATGCTAAGGCAGTATCCAAAACATCAGAACTGGTTAAACCCAAGTGAATATATCGTCCCACATCACCAACATATTCGTTCACATTTGTCAAGAAGGCAATCATATCATGGCGGACTTCTGCCTCAATTTCCAGCACTCGCTCCCGATCAAAATTCGCCTTGGCCTTAATTTCTTCTACCGCCGCAACAGGTATATAACCAAGTTCTGCCTGAGCTTCACAGACAGCTATTTCCACTTGTAGCCAAGTTTTCAGCTTGGCATTATCAGTCCAAAGTTCGCCCATTTCGGGCAAGGTGTAACGTCCTATCATACTCTATCTATAACTAAAACAACGGTTACCGAAAAATTGGGTTTAAAGCCTTGCCTTTCTAGGGCGACTTTTTATCTCAACGTTGGTTGAAGACCCTTGCTCTCCCTACGGGAGAGCTCAGAGATGGGAAAACCAATCAATCTGGCGGTTCTTACAATAGTATGCTACTATGAATACTCAAAGGCTGCTGGGCTAGCAGTGTCAGTCTGTCGAGCGACCGTAAGACCGAAAAAAGGTTCGACCTTGGAGGTAGGTGCTATGTTAGCGCAGCTCCTCTGTTAGCGCAGCTCCTCCGGAGGAGGCAAGAGGCAGCAGAAAGCCCCTAACAGCGATGCTAGGGAATCCCGCGTTGTCGCGGAGCGCGCAACTTTGGGAGAATGTCAAACTATGCTATAATGAGATTGGTTATCTCAACGTTGGTTGAAGACCCGCGCCCTGCCTTAGGGAGGCGTTTGGGATGAAAACCAATCAATCTGGCAGTTTTACAAATAATCTGTTAAAATGCAAATGTTACTCAACCAAAAACCAAGGTTGAGATTACTATTGTTTTTTTAAATCAAGTCGCCGTTCGCGTAGCGTACCGGAGGGAAGGGGCACTGGTCGATTATTTATCGGACAGATTCAGAAGCGTTAGACTGGCAAGCCAGCATTTTCCAATGAGGTATCAACCCGGCCTGAATCATTTAGTGTAGGGGCGATTCGCTCTTCGCCCCTACAGTCTGTTCGAGTGATGGATGGGAATCCCGCGCTGTCTCACAGATCAGCGTCGGGAGGATGTCAACAATCTGCCTATTACCTATTACCTAAA
This sequence comes from Xenococcaceae cyanobacterium, assembly GCA_051439545.1. Lineage (GTDB taxonomy): Bacteria > Cyanobacteriota > Cyanobacteriia > Cyanobacteriales > Xenococcaceae > JASJDJ01. Next base: position 3,507 of record JBFRWK010000156.1, read on the forward strand.
AAGACTTTTTCAGCTAACCCTATTTAAGTAGGGAACAAATTATGGGAAGATAAATTATAGACATTATCACTCTGATTAACCATGACAATTGCTACAGCACCATTTCCCATTGATATAGCAAGCTACAAACCTCTGTCCCTAGACCCCACAAACCCTACCCTTACAGATGAACAACGACAAACACTTAAAGCAAATATTCAACTTTGTCGTGATACAATTATATTTTTTACCGCCACTGGCGCTGCGAGAGGAGTAGGTGGTCATACAGGTGGCCCTTATGATACAGTACCAGAAGTGATGATTCTAGATGCCTTATTCCGAGGTGCAGCAGAAAAGTTTGTACCTATTTTCTTTGATGAGGCTGGACACCGTGTAGCTACTCAATACTTAATGGCAGCTATACAAGGAGACCTTCCCTTTGAACATCTTGTAAATTATCGGGCAGCTAATTCTCATCTACCAGGACACCCAGAACTAGGACTTACTCCAGGAGTAAAATTTAGTTCCGGAAGATTGGGACATATGTGGCCTTACATCAACGGTGTGGCAATGGCAAATCCTAATAAAGTGGTATTTTGCCTAGGTTCTGATGGTTCTCAACAAGAAGGTAATGATGCTGAAGCTGCAAGATTAGCAGTAGCACAAAATCTTAATGTTAAATTGCTGATTGATGATAATGATGTGACTATTGCTGGTCATCCTTCTAGCTATTTAAAGGGTTATGACCTGAATAAAACTCTTGTGGGTCATGGTTTGACTGTACTTGAAGGAGATGGAGAAGATTTAGATAGTCTTTACCAAAGAATTTGTCAGGCAGTTACAACTGAAGGTCCGATCGCTATAATTAATAAGCGGAAAATGTGCCCAGGAATTGAAGGTTTAGAAGGTTCTACCCACGGACATGATGTAATTCCTTTAAAATTGGCGATCGAGTATCTCAAGGGTAGAGGTATAACTGAAGCGGTTAACTATTTGGAAGCTATTGAAAAACCAAAACAGAGTTATACTTATTTGGGAGTTAGCGATAAAGCTGGTTCCAACCGTAACGTCTTTGGGGAAACTGTGGTATCTGTTCTCAATGGTATGAGTGAGACAGAACGTGGGAACCACTTATTTGTTGATAGTGACTTAGAAGGTTCCTGCGGACTCAAACAAATTCGCGAAGCTCACCCAGAGCGGTTTGTTAGTGGCGGTATTATGGAACGAGGCAACTTGTCTGCTGCTGCGGGATTTGGTATGGAAGCTGGTAAGCAAGGTATTTTTGCTACTTTCAGCGCTTTCCTAGAAATGTGTATTTCCGAAATTACCATGGCGCGGTTAAATAGGTCTAATCTTTTATGTCATTTCTCCCACGCTGGTATAGATGACATGGCAGACAACACTTGTCACTTCGGTTTAAACAATATGTTTGCCGATAATGGTTTGGATGATGCTTATGAAACTCGTCTTTATTTCCCAGCAGATGCTAATCAAATGAAAGCTTGTGTTGAGGCGGTGTTTACTCAAACTGGTATGCGCTTTATTTTTTCGACTCGCTCGAAAGTGCCTCTTATGCTTGACAGTGATGGTAAAGAAT
>JBFRWK010000157.1:0-31535 GCA_051439545.1 Xenococcaceae cyanobacterium
AGTGATAGTCTGCGGAGCGACCGTAAGAGCCGAACAGAGTAAGTCTGTTAAGCCTGGTGCTATGAAACAGAAACCTAAATAGTGATGTTTAGGAATCCCCCGACTCCGTCGGTGGGAGGATGTCAAAGGTCTAAGATCTTTTTAAAGCGATCGTACTCAGATTAACCGTATCTTCGTTTTCCAGTAAAGCTTGAATTTCTAACTTGGCGGATTCAGGCATACCTACTACCGATAGAGAAGTTTCAAAACCACAGTTTCCTGCTGCTGTAATATCTGGATAATATTGAGTTACATGAGGAGACGGCAAATTAACAGGAGTCTCCACTAAAGTCTCTCCCTGATAATTGATTCTAATAGCAGTAGCCAAAGCCTTTTTACCCAGTACCCAGCCTTGAAGGATCGTCGAACCTCCTTCTATTTTTACCTCAGCTTGAGGAGAAGCAATACTAAATCCCCAAAGAGAGTCAAAGTCTTGGGGGGGTAAACGCTTTATTTCTACAACTTCTATAGTTTGTTGTAGTTGTTGATACCAATCTTGACTGCTAACTTGAATAGCAGAACTTGGTTCTTGTTCTTTTTGCTTTAATTGTTTGAAGTGTTCTTGGTATTGGAACAACCTATAACTAAGTTGCCTGACCTTTAGTTGCGCTTCTCCCAATTCTTGTTGAAATCCTTTGGCTATGAGAAGTTGCGCTTTTGCTTGTTCTGCTTCTTTTTGGGTATATTGCAACTGTTTTTTCAGATTATCTACATTTATTTGTTCTTGCAATAACTTAGATTTACTCGATTCTGACTCTTTTTGATACTTGCTTAATAAGCCACCGCTCAGCCAATTAGCTAATTTAAATCGCCAACTCAAATTTTTGCTCCTTTTAGATCGATATTTATGCCTAAAATATTATGCCTAAGTTTCTCGGGTCAACAGCAACAAGAGAATATAGCAAAGCACATTCATCATGGAGATACAGGCAGTTAAGTTTATTTTATTTAGATTTCAATATTTAATTATTAATTATTGTTTGAATATTAATTTAGTTTTGGCGAGTAAGTATACTAGTATACCAAAGTAACAATTTTGTTTAGGTTTTTAGTAGGTGTGAAACGATAGCATTTTTTAAATAAGTAAAATACAATTCGATCGAGTATTTACCATCATTAACCAAGATTGGAGTATTTACTGTACCTAATTAAAATGAGAACCGCTCTTGCTCGATCGATTGTCAATTAACATCGCCAAAAGTAAAGAAATAATTTAGTTTTATGAGAGATTCTTGTGATAACATTTTTAAATAATTTTATTGGTAGAAATAGTAACAATTAGACCAAAAAAATAAAAATCAAAAATTATATAGGCAAGACAACAAACCGTAGTATGTTATTGTAAAATATTTTACGATTCAGCAGGTTTGTTCCGAAAAACTAGGTATAAAATCTAGCATAGAGGTCATTCAAGACTTAGTATGAGTAGTTTATTACTAACCTAAATATCAAAAAACTATTTTTTCCTGGGTCAAAATTATACTTATGTTAAATCGATTTAAGCAGATCTTCTATTTGCCAATGTCTAATAAAGAAGATATAAAAGACCGAGAACAAGGCGATCGTCTACCTGGGAATGATTCTGTTTTGAATAATACAAATGCTACAGTAGAATGGCAAATCCAGTCAGGAGATAGACTATATTATCGAGGTGAATTAGAAGAAGCATTAATTCACTACCGACAGGCTATCGCCTTAAACAGTGATTCGGCTCAGGCTCATCAAAAAATGGCTATGGCTTTACAAAAACAGGGTAATTTACCCGAAGCAATGAGGCACTATCGTAAAGCAATTGTCCTCAATCAAGCCCAAGATAGTCTTACACTCAAAGAAAAAAGTTTATTGGGAGACTTCCGCTCAGATAACAGAGAAAAAGACCCCAAAATGAATACTCAAATTGCTCAGTCTAGTTCTTTGAATTCTTCACAACCTGTAATGGACAATAATCTCTCTCCGAAAAACCAGGAACACCAATCCCAGTTTGCTATTTTACCAGCAGAAAAAGTTATCCCCAATCCGAAAAAAGAAGCAGCCCAAATCTATTTACAACAAGCTCTAGCTTACTATGAAGCAAGCCAATGGCAAGAAGTAATCGAGGCTTGTCAGAATGCTGTCAATGCTTTACCAGATTTGGCGGAGGCTTATAAACTATGGGGAAATGCTTTACAAAAATTAGAGCGACCCCTAGAAGCTATGGGATACTACGCCAAGGCTTTAGAAATTCAGCCCGACATGGCAGAGGTATATGCTAACTTAGGAAGTCTTTACGCTCAACAGCAAAAATGGGATAAAGCAGAGCAATATTATCGCAAAGCTATTTTACTCAAACCAGATTTTTCGGGAGCTTATCGCAATCTAGCTAAAGTATTAAAACAATCGGGAGAGCTAGAAAAAGCCAAAGAATGTGAAGAGCAATTATTAAGCTTAAGCTCCGAGACAGTTACAGTAGAGGAATATCTTCGCTTAGGCGATCGACTAATTCAAGAAAATAAACCAGAACAAGCAATTAATTATTACCTTCAAGCTATTAAAGCATCCCCAGACTTACGTATAGCTTACCAAAAAATAGCCGAGACTTGGGAAAAATTAGGTAAATGGGAAGAAGCATCTACTTACTATCGTCAGATGCTCAAGTTAGAGGCTAACACTTCAATTAAGACCCTCGAACTACAACAAAAAAATAACACGGTACCAGCTTTACCTCCTCAAGCAAATCCAACCCCTAATATAACTCGATCGCCCCAGTTACCTAATTTAAACCCAGGAGTTAACTCAGGAGGGGAAGCGGATAGCTCCCCAAAAGATGAGCTTACTGGAGAAAAGTTAGATTTAACTATTGCTAACTACGAACAAAAAGCCCGACAAGCACCAGATTCAGCAGCACTACAAGCTAATCTTGGCAGTTTATATGCCCAAAAACAAGATTGGCAAAAAGCAGCAGAATGTTATCAAAAAGCGATCGAATTAAATCCTAATGTAGCAGGAGTGTATCGCAATCTGGCTAGGGTATGGGAAAAATTAGGTAAAGCAGGGGAAGCAGCCAAATGTTGGTATCGAGCAGTTAAGCTAGAACCTCAGAGTGCCAATGCCGAACAATACTACCAGTTAGGAGATATTTTATTTAAATATAACCAACTAGAAGAAGCAATAAATTGTTACCGCAAAGCCATTGAGTTAGAGCCAACCCATGCTAAAGCTTATTTTCAGCTAGGAGAAATTTTAGATAAATTAAACAAATGGGATGAAGCAGTTACCGCTTATACCCGCGCTCTGAAACTAGATAAAACTTTACCGCAGATTTATCAGAAGTTAGGTAGCATAATTGAAAAAAGAATTAAGCTGGACGAAAAAAGAGCTTTAGAACTTTATATTCAAGCACTTCAGCAAGAGCCAGAGAATGAAGAAATTTACCTCAAAGCTATAGAAATTAAGTCCGATGAACCCATACTTTATCTAAAATTAGGGGATGCATTGCTGAAACACGATCGCGTTGATGAGGCGATTTTTGCTTATTCTAGAGCCATCGAACTTCAACCAGCCAACCTTGAATTGAGGTTAAAACTGGGAAAAATTTTGGTAAAACGAGAACAATGGGATAGCGCGATCGATTGTTACCGTAAAGCTATTCAAGTCGAACCCAACTCCGAGGAGGCTTATCTTACTTTGGGAAAAATTTTATTACAGCAGAATGAGCTAGACGAAGCTTTGGAGTGTTTTCGTCAAACAACTAAACTCAACCCAGATTTGGAAGAACCCTATCATTATTTGGTAGATGGTTTATCCAAACAAGGAAATTTGCAAGAAGCAAGCTTAGTTTACTTCAAACTAGGGGAAATTTTGTCCCAACAAGGAAAATTAGACGAGGCACTCGATAAATTAAATCGTACTCTGCAAATAAACCCCAATCATTACTGGGCTTATCATTGTTTGGGCAATATATACAGTTGGAAAGAACAGCTAGATGAAGCAATCTTTGCCTACAATAAAGCAATCGAGCTAAAACCAGACTTAGCTCCATCCTATAAAAATTTAGGTGATGTTTTATCGAAGCAGGGAAAAATTGATGAAGCAAGTGAAGCCTATCGTCAAGCTCTCCAGTGCGACTCTCAAACTATCTAAATTTTATAGGTAAAGATCGATCGGCATGAATCTAAATCCGCCATTCAACAGCGTTAGTGAATTTATCCGAGTACTAACTACGAGAAAACTCAATTACGCTAATTCTTTTGTTACCGACCCACCAGCAGTATCGATAATATCATCATTTTACAATGTTCCAGAGGAATATTTTATCCAGGCTAATAATTCGATCGCTCATCAAACTTGGCAAAATTATGAATGGATAATTGTTGACGATTGTTCGACTACCCCAGAAGCACAAAAGCTATTCGCTCGTTTACCTCAATTAAACTCTAAAATTAAAACTTTTCGTCGGCAGAAAAATGGAGGTTTAGCAGCAGGAAGAAATACTGCTATTGCTAAGGCAAGAGGAAAATATCTATTTTTTATGGATACCGACGATCTCCTCGAACCAACTTTTATCGAAAAATGCGTTATTTTTTTAGAAACTCATCCAGACTTTTCTTTCGTTAACTCCTACTCTGTAGGTTTTCAAGCCCAAGAATATTGGTGGAATCATGGATTTAATCGACCGAGTAAATTTATAGAGCAGAATTGGGTTACGGGACGACTTTTATATAGAAAAGAAGATTTCGATCGCTTGGGAGGATTTGATGAAGAATTGAGGTTTTATGAGGATTGGGAAATGTGGCTTAAAGCCATAAGCGATCGTCAAAAAGGATGGACTATTCCCGAATACCTAGACTGTTACCGTCGTACTAATTCGGGTTTATTGGCAAGTTCCCGCCAAAAAGTTACAGAAGAACAAAGAGTCACTAATTTAATTAAATCCCGTTACCAAAAGTTTTTTGAAGAAAATCATTTGGCTGACATTTATTTAGAAAGACCCATGTTTGATGTCAGTCAATTAAGACAAAGAATTGAAGTAAAAAATCAACTTTATTTAAATAAAAATGGTAAGCGTGTTCTCTGTTGGCTACCCCATATGGAAGTGGGTGGAGCGGATAAATTTAACCTCGATTTATTTGCTGGTTTACAACAGAAAGGATACGATTTCACCATAGTCACTACTGTATCTGCTCGGAATCTTTGGCAAGAAAGGTTTTATCAAATTACTCCCGATCTTTTTCATTTACCAAGATTTCTTCACTATGGTCATTGGTTGACCTTTGCTTGTTATCTAATCGAATCTCGTCAAATAGATATAGTCTTTATTTCTAATGCCTATTATGCTTATTATTTATTGCCCATACTCAGACAAGAGTTTCCAGAAGTTGCTTTCGTAGACTATACCCATACAGAAGAGCAAAATTGGCGTAAGGGAGGATATCCACGAGTTTCTTGTCAATTTAGCGATTTTTTAGACTGTCAGATAGTCACCTCGGTCTATTTGGCTAAATATTACCAGCAACTAAAGCCAAATATACAAAATAAATTAAAAGTCTGCCATATAAATGTCGATCAGAACAAATGGCAATTTTCCCAACAAAAGAGGCAAGAATATCGCCAAAAATTAGGAATTAGTGATAATATTGTGTTGATTATTTTTCCAGCGAGAATAACTCAACAAAAAAGACCACTATTTCTAATCGATATCATCGATAAGTTAAAGCAGAAATCGTTGCCTATCTCCATAGTAACTTTGGGAACTGGAGATATGTTCGATATTTTTAGGAGCAAGATAAATAGCCTTGGTTTAGAGTCATTTTTTAAGATATTATCTCATGTTTCTCCAGAGGAAATGATCGGGTATTATTCAGCATCAGACATTTTTTTACTTCCCTCAGAATATGAAGGAATTTCTTTGGCAATTTATGAAGCAATGGCTATGGGTTTACCTATTGTTGCTTCAGATGTAGGAGGACAAAAAGAATTAATAGAACCAGAAACTGGTTTTTTAATTCCCAAAGAGTCGGGAGATGCAGATGAAGCCGATCGATATGTAGAAGTTTTATTGCCTCTAATTAGCGATCGAAAATTACGACAGAAAATAGGCAAATTAGCTAGAGCAAGAGTAGAACAACATTTTTCCTTAGAAATAATGATAGAGCGGATAGAAACTATTTTTGAGGAAGCCAAAAGAACGAGGTATTTAAGCTTGGAAAAACCTATTAATAATTCTATGGTAGAGGAAATGTTGCTCTGGATTCAAGAGTACTTAGCTTTAGATAAATTCTGGCATGAAACACAAATTTATAATCAAAAGCTAGAGGAGATGACTTCTTGGAGTCTTCATCTCCAGAAAGATAAAGAAATGTTTGAAGGTCAAAGTAAAGCCTGGAAAGAAGTAGCAAGGCAAACTCAAGAAGAGTTAAAAGATTTAAAAATTAAACACAATCAAACAAAAGCCAAAATGAAAGCATTAATATTGCAACTAAAACAACTTAATAATAATGGTAATAAACAGTCAGTCATTGATAGTTTTTTATCGTGAATTTCCAGAAAAATACGAGTATAGTTAAGATATTGTCTGAGAAGTCTCATTTGTTAGATCTAAGCCCCCTAAATCCCCCAAACTTGGCGGACTTTTAACCAATAAATACTCTTTTTCCCCAAATTTGGGGGGCTAGGGGGGGCAAAATCTAGTATAAAAAAACTTTTCAGATATCCTCTAAGAGCGATTTTTATTTGGGTTAATCAAAAATGGAGCAATCTACTCTAACAACTAATGAAACTATTGAAAATTATATCGATCACGCTAATCAACTAAGACAAGAAGGTAAGTTAGATGAAGCGATTGCCGAGTACCATCGTGCTATAGAAATAGATCCTAATTCTTATCAGTCTTATCATTATATAGGAGAAACTCTAGCGCAAAAAGATGAGTTAGATGCAGCAGCTAACTACTATAATTTAGCTTTGCAAATTAACCCCGAATTTTTTTGGTCATATCATTGCTTGGGACTGGTTTTGTTTTGGCAGGGGAAATTAGACGAGGCTATATCTGCTGCCAAGAAAGCCCTTGAGATAGAGCCAGATAAAGCAGTATTTCACTATCAATTAGGACAGTATTTAGAAAGAAAATTAGATTTAGATAGCGCGATCGCAGCTTACAAGCAAGCGATAATCATCGAACCAGATTTTGCTCTAGTCCGTCAAAACCTAGAAAATCTTGTTGAGAAGAAAAAGACTGCCAATAAACTAGCGTTTTTGCTCCCAGATCTAAGTAGATCGAGCAGTCAAAATGAAGATATTTTGCAACTTTTGCTGTTTGCAGCCTCAAGAATCGAACGAGAATTAGCAAGAAACCCCGATAACTTGGCTGTTAGCATAATTTCGGTCAATCCAGATACCAGTGGTTGGGAAGACTTATCTAATTTGTTTTCCCAGCAAGCTTTGGAGCGGATATCTTTAGTTAGGCTTGAAGAGCCGACAACACCGAATCTATGCAGTGGCAACCATAAAACAACCTATGATTTACTCGAATATCTTAAAAATAATCCTTGTAATGAAATTCACTATCTAGATTATCGTGGCGTTGCTTACTATGCCTCACAAGCTAAACATCTCGGTCTTTATTTTTTAGAAACTGTTTTTGCCGTTCACATAGTTGGGGGAACAATTTTTCGCAAGCAAGCTGACTCTAGTTTAGTTGATGATTTACTCGTTTTAATGGACGATCTTCTGGAAATAGGAAGCATTGAAAAGGCAGACGCTGTCTATGTCCACGATCGCAAAGCTTGGTCATGGTATTTGGATAAGATAGATTTATCTCCCAATACTAAGATTTACGATTTATCCCAAATAAAATTTGAGGAGCAGATTCAAGAATTTATCCCCTCAAATACTACAGATCGACGGCCAATAGTTTTTTATGGTTTGTTAAACGATGAGGGAGGACTTCCTCTATTTTGTAATGCGATTAGTCGAGTAATTGGTAAAATTGAAAACCCAGTTGAAATCGTGTTTATTGGTTCGGCGCGACCGATTGCTGGAATGGATGCGGTCAGCTATATCAGACTACGGAGTGCTAAATGGGGTGTACCAGTAAAAATAGAACATCAACTGACTATTACAGAGGAAATCGCTTTAATCGCCGAACTTAATGGGATTGTATTTTATAGCAAAATCAAGCGAGAAGGACTCAGATGCCGATCGATCGAAAGTTTAGGTGTTAGAAGTATAAAAATCGATTCTGCTGATTCTGAGGAAATAGCTTCACAAGATAATATTTGTTCTGCTAATCCAGGCAAGGTTGCTAAAAAAATAGTTGCCTTAAGTCAAGCTCCCATTCCCAAACTTCCTCAAATTTCCCCAAGTTTGACTGAACTTTGGCAAGCTGGCAGAATTGATTTGACTCTTGAAGGCTTAGAGGATATAAGTCCATCTCCCTCATTGCAACTACTAACTCCAGATCGACAACCTAAAGTTAGTGTCTGCATAACTCATTTTTCCCGTCCTCAGAAACTAAAAGAAGCGATCGACTCAATTCGCCAACAAACTTATAGTAATCTTGAAGTTATCGTTACCGATGATGGTAGTCCTAACCCTGAGGTTCAAAAGGAATTAGCAATAATTAAAGAAGAAATCCAACAGTTGGGTTGGAAGTTAGTCAGTCAAGAAAACAAATATTTGGGAGCAGCACGTAACTTTGGTATGAGTCACGCAACTGGTGATTACATACTATTTATGGATGACGATAATTTGGCTAAACCCCAGGAAATTGAAACTTTAGTGGCAGTTGCTAAAAGGACGGGAGGAGAAATTATCAATTCCTTTTGTGATACTTTTGAAACAGATAAACCACCTGAAGCCGAACCGCCAAGGATCAGATTTACACCGTTTGGAGCAGATCCTGCTCTGGGAGCTTTTAGTAATTGTTACGGAGATGCTAACGCTCTCTTTTCCAGAGAAGTTTTGGATAGGCTGGGAGGATTTACGGAAGATTATGGATTGGGACACGAAGATTGGGAATTGTTTTCTCGCGCCTCATTAATGGGGGTAAAAATGGTTTGTGTTCCAGAGCCTTTATTTTGGTATCGGGTAGATTCAAGTGGGATGTTACGCAGTCAGCTTCACAAGAGTGCGGATTTAAAGCGTAGTATTCGACCTTTTATCGAACATTTACCCTATCATCAAGCCAAGTTAGTCTTATTGGCTCAAGGACTCGTTAACAAGTTACCAGTTACCGTCGAACCAGCTACCCAAAAAGCAATACCTAAAAGTTTAGGCAACCAACAAAAAACTCTTCCCTATGGTCGAGTTGCAGTTATCACTAGAACAAAAGATCGACCTTTACTACTAGCTAGAGCAGTTCAAAGTGTACTCGCACAAACCTTTAAAGATTGGATCTTGGTAATAGTCAATGATGGCGGTAAAGCAGAAAGCGTTGAGTTAGTAGTAGATAGATTTAAAGAAGAACTTAACGGTCGTGTAGTAGTAATTCACAATCCTACTTCTTTGGGGATGGAAACTGCTTCTAACTTGGGAATTAGTAATTGTGATAGTGATTATATCGTTATTCACGATGACGACGATAGCTGGAAACCAACATTTTTAGCTCGTACGATTTCTCAGCTAGATAATAATGCTTGGGATGCCAAACTTGGCGGAGTTGTCACTTGGTCTAACGTAATTATTGAAGAGTTGGGAGACAATGGAGAGATAACTATTAAAGATAGCTATATTTTTAATGACAGCCTGCATAATATCTCAATACTCGAACTAGCTGTAGAAAATCGATTTCCCCCCATATCATTTATTTTTCGCCGTGCAGCATTAGATGTAGTAGGGCCTTTTGATGGTAATTTAAGAGTTCTTGGAGACTGGGAGTTTCACTTAAGAATTCTCAGAAAATTTAATATAGATGTTATTCCCGAACCTCTAGCTAATTATCATCATCGTCCTAAGGTAAAAGGGAGTATTTATTCTAATTCCGTACACGGTCAAAGTGATTTTCATAAATCAACTCGCGTTAAGCTGATGAACGATCTCTTCCGTCAAGAGTTAGCCAGGGAAAATGGATTATCTTTGGCTCAGTTATTATCGATGGGGGATATGCAAAGCTTGTTGATCCGGGAGCAAAATCAAAAATTTCAACAGCTTAATAACTATATTTGGACAATTGAGCAGTTTTTGAAGTTTCACATTACCAATTTAGACCAAGGAGTCGATCGACTAACATCATTTTTAGGAATTAAACCAGAAGATCTCAAACAAAAAAGCGGTCGCAATGCTTTTTACAATGGAGATTTTCGCATTTGGGGAAAAACTGAAATTGTTGAAAATCAACCAGCTTATTCGGAAGTTTGCCCTAATGTTTTCGTCTCCTACAATGGAGACAATGTTTCTTACCGTATTACAAGTAATCGATGTCAGGAAGAAAGTGAGGGTTTACCCCAGGGTAAAACTTATCTTCATTTAGAAAATGACGGAGTAACGGAAAATGGAAGTTATTTTTACCTGGAATTTTTTATACCTTCAGCTTTGATCTTTTCTGGTCAACCTGTATGTATCTCTGGAGTTTCTCGCCTTCACGATTGTGATGCGATTAAGATCAGTGGTCGTCACTTCTTTGGAGATGGACGGCAAGTGGATCTTCCTTGGCAACAAGTAAATTTATCCTCTGAGTTTAAGCCTTGGAGTTGTTCTTTTATTTATCCGTCAGTCGATGAGTCGGAGATTGCCACAGGTCATCATCACAAAATATTCATAATTCTTCCTTATGATCGAGCTTTTGAGTTTGATTTAACCAATTTTCAGGTAGAATTTGGAGAACAGCCAACTTCATTTGAGTATTTGTAATCTTCTAAGCTGATTAAAATAAGATTCGGACGTTTTTGACATTATTTAGAACAAAATGAACAATGTATTCATTGGTGTACATATACCTAAAACAGCAGGGACAACACTGATAAAAATTCTCGAAAAAGAATTTGGATTTAATGGATTTCATCAAACAACAAATCTTCAAAGAAATGCCGATCTTGGTATTTCTTTTATTGAAGAAATGCACGATACTAGTAACTATAAGGTTCTGTTTGGACATCATGTTGATGAAAAAACTTTGTTCCATTTCTTAAATAGGAATATATGTCTTTTTACTTTCATTAGAGACCCTATCCAAAGAATATTGAGTCAATATCGTTTTTGTATTGGACTAGCGAAAAGGCAGAATAGCCAACCAGTTGATTTTAATAGTTTTTATTCTGCTCTTCAGAAAAATTTATTGTGTAATTGGATAATAAGTCGATTTCCTTCCTTTCTAGATGATAATGACGTTTCTTTACCTCTTCATCAGAAAGCTATCAAGATTTTGCGTTGTTTTAAATTTATTTGTTCTACTGAAGAATTTGATTCAAAAGTAGTAGATCTTTTAGGCGAAATGAAAGTAAGCTCAGAGAACATGATTATTCCTAGAGCTAATGTAAGTGGTCAAAAGAATGTCAAAATTGAATTCGATCTCGAAACAATTAGGAAGGATAATAAAGAAGATATAGCTTTGTATAGCAACTTTTGCGAAGCAAGAAAAATAAATCCCTTGGCGCAAAATCCTTTAATTTTTGATAATGATTATTATCAAAGAAAAATATTAGAGCTTTCATCTCAATCCTATAATAAAAAACAAAATCTTAAGTCTCGTTTTAGTCAAGCTGCAAGGGAATACAAAAGTTATGGTAATTTAGAGAACGAGATTAAGAAAACGAAAATCGATCTTTTGAATAAAACACTAAAGTTAGAAGTTTTATTGTCACATTCTAATAATTCTAAACTTAAAAAATCAGATTTTTTAAAAGAAATAGAAGCTATTATTGATTCTATTGGCAACCTAGATTGAGTAGAGTAGTCTTCAAGTTACTTTTAAAAAGTAACCAAGATCTTGAAAAAATTGTAAATATCTAAATGCAATTATTTGAAAAGCCATATGAGCAATTTATTGTATACGGTTTCTCCCCTCGCTCGAAATTATCATCTAAATTCACAAGAAAAATTTGAAAAACTACTATCAGTTGTTTCTTTCGTTTCTTTCGATCTATTTGATACTTTAGTTTGGAGAGAAAAGTTATTCTCCCCCAAGGATTTATTTTATCAAGTAGAAGAAATAGCCAAAAATAAGCTAGGAATTACTTTTAGAAACTTCAATGCTTTACGGGTTCGGGCGGAGGAAATAGCTCGCGTTCGTGCCTACGGAGATAACTTAGAAGAAATTACCCTAGAAGAAATTTATCAAGAATTATCAAGACTATTAAAAATAGATTCAGAACAAGCAAACAGGATCTTAAAAATTGAATTAGAACTAGAAAAGTCTAGAATAAAAACTCTTGACGCTGGCAAGCAACTTTTTGATAAAGCTATTTCGGCTGGAAAAAAAGTCGCGATCGTTTCTGATATTTATTTTGATGAAAATTCGATCGAAGATATTGTCAATCAAAATGGCTATTCAGAAGCTGCAAAAATTTATATTTCTTCCACATACCGTAAAACTAAAGCAGAAGGTTCCCTCTATGATATTGTCATCAAAGATTTAGGTTGCTTGCCAAATCAACTACTCCATGTAGGAGATAATAAGCATTCTGATATTAGCATGGCTCTTAAGAAAGGAATAAGAGTCTGTCTGGCAACTAACGCCAGAAAACATTTTAAATGGAGGTGTGGAATTGGCGATGTTGCTAGCGGAGATTTAATTACATCTGCTATGTTATGCAAAATTAGCGAGATGTATTACGAACGACAAGACACGGAAATCAAAGATTCTGTCTTAAAACGTACTGCCATAGAAAATTTATCTTTGCTTTATTATGGCTATGCTGCCTGGCTACTAGAAAAAGTAAAGCAAGGTCGTTATCAGCGAGTCTATTTTGCTGCTCGTGATGGGTGGATTGTTAAGCGTTTTTTCGATCTTCTTGCTGATGCTGCTAACTTAACTATAGATTCAAGATATATTTACGTTTCCCGTGCTGCTCTCTATCCTAGTCTAATTTTTACAGAACCAGAAACTGCCCGCAAACAATTTTGTCAAAACTGGGATTTATTAACAATAGAACACGCATTAAAAAGAGCGTCTTTAAGTTTTGATGAATGCAAAGATAGCCTGACCAAACATGATTTAGCCGAACCAGGATTATTACTCAATCACTCTACATTACCGAGATTTAAAGCCTTTCTTGAAGATATTTGGCCTTTGGTAGAAAGCAAAAATAAAGAGCGTTACGACTTAATAGTTGAATATCTACGTCAGGAAAAATTTTTGGAGTCAGAAACAGTAGCTTTTGTTGACTTAGGATGGCATGGTTCTTTACAAAATTGCCTAATGAAACTCCTCAAATATCTTGGGATCGAAAAAGAAATAAACGGTTATTATCTAGGTACTTTTGCCAAACCTTCAAAAGCAGAACCTAATTTTACTGTTGAAGGATATTTACTAAATGACGATCGACCCCACTGGATTTCTGAATTAGTTAGATATGGACCTTCTGTACTCGAACTATTTCATAATGCCAATCATGGAACGGTTGTTGGCTACAAACATCAAGATGAGCGAATATTACCTATTCTAGAAAATAACCCTGTAGAACTAGAACAGTTTCATCAAATAATTGAGCCAGTCCAAAATGCTGCCTTTGATTTTGTATCTCAACAACTCAAAAGTTCAGGTATTACCAATATAAAAGCTCCAGAAATAGCACTTATTGCCAGAATGGCATTGCGTGTAATTTATAAACCAACTATAGAGGAGGCTAAAACTTTTGGAAGCCTCAAGATAGCTTGTGACTTTGGCGAGGGAGCGAAGATGAGAAGTATTACTGGAATGCTTGAGTATAATCTGCAAGATATTCAAGATGAACATCTACCTGATGGGACTATTCCTATTTGGCGACCGGGTTTTAATACATTAAAGTCATCTAAAGTTTTACCAGAATATTTGTTGATTTAATTGAGGATAATTGGTAAAAATGAAGTTTTGCTAATCAATATTGCGATGATCGACAAGAGCGAATTCTATTATTTTGCTGCCAGTAAAACTGGTTTGGATCGAATTAATTACGATTATAAAAATTGTTAATAAAAAGGAGAAATTTAGACAAGTGATAAGTAAAGATCTATCTAAAATGGAAGTCTATCTTCAGGAAGGCAACCAGCTAAGAGAACAAGGTAAACTGGCTGAGGCAATTAATAAATACTCTGAGATAATCTTAGTTAATCCAAATTGCGTTCAAGCCCATCATCAGTTGGCAGAAATTTACGAGAAAAGAAAGGAATTTGACCGAGCAAGTAACCACTACCAGCTTGTAGTTCAATTAGAGCCAGACAATAGTAGGGCATTAGCCAAACTGGCGAGGGTAATGATGCATCAGGGGAATATTGAAGGAGCAGTTACCACCTACCAAACAGCGATTGACCAAGCGATTAGCCAAAAGCCCAAGCAACCTAAATGGTTCTATCGATGGGTCTATACTGAATTGGGAGAAGCCCTAGAGAAAAATGGACAGATAGAGGAAGCGATCGCTGTCTATCAGAAAGCGATTGAGATTGTGCCAGAAAACTGTAGGATATATCCCAAACTGGCAAAGTTGATAATGCGTCAGGGGAATATTGAAGGAGCAGTTACAGCCTACCAAAAAGCGATTACTCAAGCCCAAAAGCCCAAGCAACCTAAATGGTTCTATCGATGGGTCTATACTGAATTAGGAGAAGCCCTGGAGAAAAATGGTCAGATAGAGGAAGCGATCGCTAGTTATCATAAAGCGATCGCCTTCCAGCCAGACCATAGCATAGTATATGCCCACCTGGCGAGGGCAATGATGGCGCAAAAAAATACTCAGGAGGCAATTACTGCTTATCAAAAAGCGATCGCGCTACAGCCAAAGCAACCCATCTGGGTCTATGTTGGCTTAGGAGATGCCTTAAATCAAAATGGACAGGTAGATGAAGCGATCGCTGTATATCAAAAAGCAATTGACTTGTATCCAAAGAAACCTGAATTATATGTGAAACAGTCACAGTGGATTTTCCTACATAGAAAATCCACTCTAAAAGATTTTAGTCAAGAGTTGAAGAAAATTAGCTCAGAAGAGCTCAGTAGCATTATAGAAGACAATAATTATAGTCTATTTGATTTTTCAGAGATTAATAATTTATCCAAATTATCTCAAAAATTTTCTAGTTATGCTCTTGAACTACTCGCGAAAAATTTGGGGGATTGGCATAGAGTACAAGATGAAAGTGCAAAATTCAAGGAATTTGCAGATAAAAAGCAACTATCATTTAGTTCGCCTTATACAGGTCAAACTTTATATACCTGTAAATCTTTATTGATTAATTTGAATTTTATAGCAAATATATTTGCCTGTAATAATGGCGTATTTTATTGGATAGTTCACAATGTAAATCAGGGAGAATTTGTATATATACCAGAAATTGAAGCGGTAATTTTGGGTCGTGCATATAAATTTAGTAATAAGGAAGTTGCATCAATTATTAATAATCTGAAGAAATATCTTATTAAAAATAAAGAGGAGTTTTGCACGTATATTGAAAGTAAATCAGAAACAAAATCATATATATTTTTACATCAGAGTAGACCGTTTCATTATTTATCCGATCGCTTAGGTGGATTGACATATCTTGAAAGTTGTGGCTTATTAGACAAAATAGACGGATTTATCGATGACCAATCAACAAATTACTTTGAACCGACAAGGCTATTTCCTAAAATTTTAGACAAAGAATTGATTAGAATAAAGGCTTCAGAAAAAGAACTTATAAATTTACAAAAATTTATTTACAAAAATAACGGCTTTGTCTATTTTATTAGACGGCTTACTCAAAAAAATATTAATCCTGAATACTTTTTATCTGCTGCGGAAAGTTCGAGACAAGAAATCGAAACCTTAGCATCATTTATTGTACGCAAGCCAAAGTTGACAATTAATACTGTTGAAAATATAGTTGATTTAATAGAAAGTTACCACCCTCTTGTCTGGATAGGCATAGCAGTCGAAAAGAGGCATTGGATAGATCAAGTAGAAGGAATTAAATCAATTATTGGTGAATTAAGCAAAAAATTTCCCAATATAGGCATCATAATTGACGGAATGACGGGTAATGACAATCAAATATTCGATATTGGTAACTATCAAAAACTTTATGAAAAAGAGAAGCAAATTTTGTCTGAAATTATTATGAATATCCCTGAGGGAATAGGGGTTTACTCGACAATAGGTATGAATGCACGACACAAACTTTTTATTGCCAAGAGAATTGATTTTTATATCACTCAAATAGGCACCCAATGTTTACTGCCATCATTCATGGCCAAAAAGCCAGGTATATTACATGGTCACCCAGGTTTCTTGAAATGGTGCCATTACGATCCAAATACAGCTATACTAATTGACAAAAAGCACATTGTACCCAAGAACTCGACGGAAACACTACGTGAAAAAAAACAGGGTGGAGGCTTTCAAAGTTACTCACTCGATTGGCGTATTATCTACAAAGAAGTAAAGGAAAAAATATTGCCAAATTTACGTAATAGTTCAAGTCAGGTCAAGTATCGATAGAGTTAATCTCTCGATGGTGTAAACTGAATTTTTGTAAACTAAATTTAGGCATTGTTGAACCATGCCTAAATTTCACGATTACTATTATTGAAGAACTAGCTAGTAAATCGCCAATTTATTGTCCTGTGAGCTTTATCTCCTTTCCTTATTAGCAAGGGAGATGGAAGCTAAACAATCAAAATGTGCAATATTGTGATTGTTACAAAACAATAGCCAGTCTTTAACTTCAGTCCACCCACTTAGGAAAATAAAATCAATTCCTACAGCTTGTGCAGCTTGGTAATCATACTTACTATCTCCCAAAAACACAGCCGATTGTTGAATGTTACCATTAGCTAACTCTCGGGAAAGTATTTGGTCTTTAGTATCAGGACTACCGAAAATACCACCATCAAATAGTTGAGCTAAACCTCGCTGAGTAAAAATGTCTCGTAGCTCATTTTGATCGCCACCAGAAACAATCAGCCATTGGGTATGGTTTGTTTTTTGGCGTAGTTCTTGTAAGCCTTCAGCTATTTCACAAGCGAGTAAACCTTGGCGTACTTCTCGGGCATAAATTCTTAATAACTCGTCAAGATTTGGTCCCTCAGTTCCCTGGGGTATAAGTTCATTTAAAAATAATTCAAACTTTTTATAACGGGAAATACCGCCATTTTGAACATGGTAATCTACTAAAGATTGTGCAGCTTGTTCACCATAAGGTAAAGCAGCACTATAGAAAGCTTGGGTTTTAACTTTATTGGATTTAAGTACTACACCATCGCAGTCAAAAACAAGGGTTTGGTATCTTGATAAGTTCATAATTATTTTTTAATATTAAGCCAAGCTTTAGCACATTCAAGGTCATATATATCGTCAATATCAATTGAGCTTCTTTTATCCATTACGTATTTATAAGGATTAACGCCATGAAAATATTGCCATTCGATCATTTTTAGTCTTGGTGCAATCAAAATTCCGTCTGTGACACGATATAGAGGCGGTAATGCCTGTGAAGGAACGTGCTTAATTCCTAGCTCATAGTTGAGTGGACCATCTTCAGTCCAGATGTAACGCTTAAATTCTTCAACTGACATTAGGGAATCATAACCTTCTTTGAGCTTTTGAAGATATACCTCTATTGCCTCACTATAGTGTTCTGCTTCAACTAGCGGTGAAGTACAGGTTGCCCATATAATGTGTTCGCCTGTTGCATTTTCACAAATATGTGCAACAACTGCACCGAAAGGCTGAGTTTTTTCATCACAATATTCTTCAGCTCTTTTGTGAGTTGTTGTTCCACTTTCTTGGGCAAGTCGAAGCATATTGTCACAGTCAGAACTCACCAAAATTGTAGTAATTTTTTTTACTTTCTTCAGTTGCTCAATTTTGTACTGTAACAAATTTGAAGTTGCAAAAGGTGAAGTGTTTTTTCCTTTTAAACGACGACTACCTTTTCTTACCGGAATAACTGCTGTGAACATTCCACCTTAACCTTTTATAATTGAAGTTATCGCTTCACAATATATATAAACATCAACTGAATAGGCAAGATAATTAAAACCTTCCTTTTTCAGCGATACGTTTCTCTCAAGAGAATCAGAAAAAGCTCCTAGCAAAATTCCTTTACTTTGGGCTTTTTGAGTAATTTGCTGCATTAATGCCAAAACTTCAGGATCGTCAACTTGACCGGGTTTACCCACAGATTGGGATAAATCATAGGGACCGATAAATAAGACATCAAAACCTTGAACCTCAAGAATTTGATCGAGGTTGTTAATTCCTTCTAAGCCTTCCACTTGCAAAATTACCAACTTTTCGTTAGCACTGGCAAAATAACTATCTTTGGCTTGGTTGCCGAAATTAGCAGCACGAACAAAACGACATACTCCACGACTACCTTGAGGGTAAAAGCGAGCCGCTTTTACCACATCTTGAGCCTGCTGTGCCGTGCTGATATTAGGTACTTGAACGCCATCGGCACCTGTATCTAGGGCACTACTAATAGCATGAGAATCTACACCCTTAACTCGAATAATAGAAGCCATCTGTGTTAGCTTGGCAGCTCGGACATGGTTATGTAGAGTTTCAAAGTTAGCAGGACCATGTTCAGTATCGAGGATAATAAAATCCAAACCAGCAATACCCGCTGCCTCCACAAAAGCACTATCTGTTGTTTTGCTAAAAATACCAAAACAAGTTTGTTGACTCAATTTTTTTTTCAACTGATTCATGCTACAAAAATATATACATAATCATTGTTTGGTTAAAAATCAATTCATCTAACTTAAAAGGTTGTAACTTTACATTACTAAAATTAATCAAAAGAATAAACACTGTATTTTATTATTTTTAATGGATTCATTTTTGATTTTATTTAAGTCATCTATGTATTTTATTGTTAATATTTTTTTTATGTCATGGGGCAAGATTTGGGGCTTTTTATATTTTGATACTGGATATGTTTTTTTTAAAAAACTTCTTAATTGGACACGTTCATCACTACTTAAACTACTAGAAGCCATCATAATTTCATAAGCAGGGGCTGATAATCCCATATTAAAATTAACTTTTTCTGGAAGCCGATCTAGTTTGAGACCAATATGTTCTTCAAAATATTGATAGAAAGCATCGTTATTTTTTTTATATTCTTCATATTGACAAACAATAATTTTTGATATTCTTTCTATTGAGCTTATCTCAGATACTAAGTTAAACCAATCTAGTTTACTTATGTCAATATTATTTTGAACCAAATAATCATTGATACTAATAAGTTTAGGTATTTTTTTTCTATTGAAAACAACTTGAAGGTATGAAGACTCTATCCAAGAGCTGTACTCTCTAATAAATATAAATAATTCTATTAAAGTTTCACTAGGTATTAGATTTAATAATCTATTTAAATAAATTTTTTTGCTATCAAATAAAACTCCATTTGTTCCTATGCAAAACTTTCCGATAATATCTTCATGGGATAAGATAAAATGCTTGCTTGTACTTATCAAACTATTAATCCATTCTTGTCCCCCAGGTTGAGCATTCCATATGAATTTGCGATATTCTAGATCTAAAGTATGATTATAAATAGCCCATGAAATATCATTTTTACTAAGAGTGTTTCCATTGAATTTTATAAATTGTTGTATTTGGGTAGAGCCCGTCTTGGCTAATCCAGTATGTAATGTGCATTTTGCTAGTTTCGTCATCCTAATCCTCTAAACTTTAATCAATATATTACTCTTCTGTCAGACTCCGAAAACTTTTGTAATTTGTAATTTCTGTAATTGTTATATAGTAAGCGATCGCCATGTTATTTACTATTAACAATTCCAGTAGCCGACAAAATCGACTTTCATTATTCCAAGTGTGAAAATTCACACTTGGAATTACTTGCTGTGTATAGCCTTGAAAAATCAAGTATTCGTTTTTACTATTAGGAAATCTCGGAAAGTGACAGAAGAGGGATATAGCAGTTCTCGAATTAGTGAAGTACACCTCGGTTAGGATAAGTTCGGAATTTGGAGTTCGGAATTCGGAAAATTTTGTACCTCACCTATTTGAGAAAGGCTATAGTGGTTGTTACTTACCTTAATTTAGTATCTTGATTTAGTAGATGCCCGCTCCTTACCAAAGGTAGGAATCGGGAAAAAGTCACAAAGCATAAATAGATTTGCTAGATAGTTTATAACGTGTAGGCGTAACGGCCAAAAGTTGCAGTGGTTTCCCACATTCTTCATAAGTACTTAGCAAATGTTCCATTTCAGTATTACGGGGATCGTCCCCACCATAACCATCAAAACCTGCTAGTAAGATACGGCTTGCTTGACCACTGGTAAGAATAGCTAAGGCGTAGGCAATAACCATAGAATTAGGTAATATGCAATATGTGGAAGCAAATTCAAAGGTATCAGGTTTTACACCCAATCCAAAGTCCAGTAATTCTTTTCCGTTCAAGGATTGCTGCACATCGACAGGCAACATACTGGCAGGCGTGATCAAAGGTTGGTATAAACGGGTGTGTTCTTCACAATCAGCCAATAGACGTACTGGGTGACAGGCAACACGCACATCAATTAAGTCTGGGTCGATTTTTGACTGGGTGTTAAGTGCCATCACAAAAGGTTTAGCTTTGTAAATATAACTTTCCAAAGCTGCGCGGTGGGCAGCTACTCCTGGTCCTGTACCCAACAGCAAAACTTCTCGGTCTTTAATTAAACTAGCAGGTTGCCAACTTCCCCGAGGTTCTCCTTGATAAAATTTGCGTGCTGCATCGAGGGTATTAAGACTAAATTTTTTACCCCCTTCCACTCGCAGGTGTTCGATTACTGCCAAAATATCCTCTTCCGTGTAACGGGAGTCGCCCAGCATTGCCTGAATATAGGTCGGGTGAATGCCGTATTTACCAGCCAGGTAATAATAAGTATTAGTACCCCAACCGCAGCTATTTTGCATGGGTTGGAAGAAACGGCAAATCAGCCCCATTAAAAAAACTATATTACAGGGCTTACTGCGTCGTTCGGCAAGTTCTAGGGCTAAATGTTCGGTTTTGGCATTCCCAGGACCCCGTCCCATACCCGTAACGGTAGCATCTAACCAAGTAACGCCTTCATCTAAAGCTCGGAGAGTATTTTGTAATGCTCTGCCCATATTGTCATGAGTATGAATACCTAAAGCACCTTGCCAATGTTGGCGCAACCAGCCAATAATTTGTGCGGTTTGTTCTGGGCTCATACTGCCCATACTATCAGCGAAATAAAGCGCGTCTAAGGGCCATTTAGCTGCCTCTTGGGAAAGGGCTTCTACTTCTGATTGAGTGCGGTCTCCTATCTGCATGAGGTTAAAACCCACCAAAAAACCCTGCTCTTTTAACCAAGCACTAGCGGGTAAAGCTTCAGCAAATTCATAAACATGACAAGCAATTCGCACTAAACCCACAGGTGAGGTGTCAGTAGTTTCAGGGAATAAACGCTGCAAGGCTGTTTCTAAAGGCACTGAGCCAACTAGTTCTGAAGCATTAACCATTACACCAACGGTTAAACCTTCAGGAATAGGCAAGCTACGCAGAAAATCATCGGTGGTATAGGCACAAGCTCCTTTAAACCCCTCATTTTTGAGAGAACGCAAGCCCAGTTCCACAATATCCACGCCAGCAGCTTGCATGGCTACAAGGTACTGTTTAATCACATCAAAGGGAAAGTCCCAGGAGTTGTAATAACCTCCATCGCGGAGGGTGCAGTCGAGTAATTTGATCACGCAAGTATCTCCCTGAATGTATTTGAAATGACATCATTATTGATGCTATGGCTTTTAAGAGGTTGTCTGAAAAGTCTAATTTGTTACTTTAACGCGGGACTAAATCCCCTGCCCCCGTGACCCCCAAGGTTGGGGGTAATTGGGGGACTTTCAATCTTTCTCCCCCCAGCCCCCCCAGAATTGGGGGGATAAAGGGGGGCAGGGGGCTGGGGGGCTAAATCGAGAATTTGAATGTATAAAGACAACTTTTCAGATCTCCTCTAAGTTATTACAGAGTTAGATTTTTTTTCGTAAGATAAAAGAAGCCTATGAATATGGAATTTTTGCTGATAGTGATTATCTCTCAATTATCAAAAATGTGCCAGGAATTTTTTTTAGATTTTATTAACTCAAAACTTCTAACCGTTCTTGTAGAATAATCGAATAGATAACCGCAGTATTCGGAGCAACTCGATCGCTTTGATCAAATATGCGCTCAATAATTTCTTAGGCACGATAGACTTACATTAAAGAATCTTAATCCTACAGACAATCGCTATTGCCTATTGAGAGGAGAATCTCGAACACTACGCGATCGCCCTAAACAATAAACAACACACGTGATTAGGAAAAATGAGTATTTTTTTTGAAGAAACTACGGGTATAGCCGGTATTAATATCAGTGGAGTTAGTTCGGGGGTTGCTTGGGGTGACTTAAATGGTGACACCTTGCCAGATCTATGGGTAAATCGGCATTGGCGACCTGGTATTCTTTATCTTAACCAGGGTAAGGGAACTTTTATCGATGCTACTTCTGAAGTTTTTTTACAAGACAGAGTTGGAGATACTCATGGAGCGCAATGGGCTGACTTTGATAACGATGGAGACCAGGATATCGTTGAGTTGGTAGGAGCGGGTAGAGGTACAGGGAGCGGTCCAAACCATCTCTATGTTAATGATGATGGAAAATTGGACGACCGAGCAGAGGAGCTTGGAGTTGATTATCCTTTGTCACGGGGACGAACTCCTCTCTGGTTCGACTTTGACAACGATGGCTGGCTAGATCTTCTTGCAGCAGCCCATCTTAGATCCGATGGTCAGTCCCCACCAACTATCTTTCGCCAGACGAATAATGCATTTGAGGATGTTGGTTCGATTACAGGTCTGGGAGATAGTACTATTGCGTATGCCTTACTATCCGATTTGCTCGGGAATAGTAACCCTGAACTAATTATTGGCGGATCGAGAGTTCTGGATCTAACTTCAACCCCCTTTGAAGAGATTACCAACATTGGTACTAGTTTCTTTCCTGATATGGCAATTGCCGACTTTAACGGCGATCTTCTGCCAGACTTGTGGGGGACAAGAAATGGAATTAATAACTTGCAGGCGGATTTAGGGCAATATGAGCCTAACAGTATTGCCGGGAAGTTTGGTTTAAGAGGTGATGAGAAAGGCGTTCAGTTCAGCACTACAGGAGAAGTTCGATTTAAAATAAGTAAGAATTATCCTTCTTCTTTATCGCCTAGTGACATCTACATTGGCTCAGAAGGCATAAACCAAAATCGCTTGTGGTTTACTTTATCTCCTGACGATCCTGATGTACAAGGCATTTTGCCCCATACTCCTGGAGTAGATCGAGGAATCTACATCGGCTACGATCCTACCCTACAGCAGTGGGAACTATTGTTTTCCAGTCCAGAAGATGTAGAAAATTTTTCCGCTATTATTCAAAGTGATGAACCTATCTCCCAATTTAGTGCCATTGGCTTCGAGCCTGATGATCTCCCCCAACTTGCCTTTGCTAAAAGGGGTCTCCCGCTAGACCGCATAGCGGTTAGCGGTGAGGGGAATTTTAGCACGATTAACTAGACGGGCGCGATTGATTCTGCACATACTTTTTCAACTGCTCAACAGTTACACCACCACAAGAAGCTACAAAATAGGATGCAGTCCAGAGAACAGGTTTATAATAAGCATTCTTGATTTGTGGAAACTCTTGACGGAGATAGCGACTAGATACGGTTTTTAGATTGGCAATTAGTTTAGTTAAAGCTATATCTGGTGGATAGTCGATAATTATGTGGCAGTGGTCTGATTCCGCATTGAACTCCTTGACCCTGGCTTTCCATTTAATACAAGTCTCAGCAAATATCTCTTCAAGTCGATTAATCATATCTAGAGTGAGAATTTTTTTTCGATATTTAGTCACAAAGACAATGTGTGCATTAAGAGAGTAAACAGACCTGTTAGCTTTGTGATATTTATCGTTTGGCATAACACGATAAGTGATACAATAACCCTATGTTAATCACTTATCAGTACCGAATCAAACCTAGCGACGAGCAAGTAGCCACAATGGAGACCTGGCTAGAAATGTGTCGTTGGCAATGGAATAGGTGCTTAGGAGAAAGATTAGACTGGTTAAGGAGAACTAGATGCCAGATAGATAGATGCAGTCTACATTCTGAACCGATAGGAGAAATACCAGGGCGGGTAAATTACTACACTCAGCAAGCTAGCTTACCTTTATTGAAGAAAGAGCAAGCGGAGTACAAGCAGCTTTACGCTGAATGCTTACAAGATGTACTGCGACGATTAGATCAAGCTTGGAAGAGATGGCTAGTCCCAGACAGTACAGGGAAAAGAGGTGGTCGCCCTCGTTTTAAAAAGCAAGGTGATTACCGCTCGTTCACATACCCGCGTGTTAACTGCCCGAAAGCAGGGGTAAAGCTTGAAGGAAATACTCTAAAGCTTTCAAAAATAGGAGAGATGAAAATAATTGTTCATCGTCCTATTCCTGATGGCTTCAGGTTAAAAACTTGTATCATTGTCCGTAAAGCTGATGGTTGGTATGCTTGTATCTCCGCAGAAGATAAAACAGTGCCAGATATTATGCCTGTCGATACGGTTCGTTCAGCTACAGGAATCGATATGGGGTTAGCTTCTTTCTTGACTACGGCACAAGGACAAAAAATACCTATCCGTGCCTACTTCAGAAAACTAGAAAAACACTTAGCTAGACAGCAAAGAAAACTAGCTAGACGTGCCAAAGGTAGCCATAACTGGCTAAAACAAAAAAATAAAATAGCTCGAATTCATCTCAGGATAAAAAGAGCTAGAGAAGACTTTTTCTATAAAACAGCTTGGTGGTTAGTTCGTGCCTACGATTTAATCTCTGTAGAGAAGTTAAACATCAAAGGTTTAGCTCGTACCAGATTGGCAAAGAGCATACTTGACGCAGCTTGGGGTACATTCCTCAACATCTTGAATGCAGTAGCAGTAAAATGCGGTAAACATTTTGTTGAAGTAAGTGCCTATAAGAGCAGTGTTGAGTGCAGTCAGTGTGGTGCAGATGTACCGAAAGATTTATCTGTTCGAGTACATTCTTGTAGTTGTGGACTGGAAATTGATAGAGACGAGAACTCAGGAAGAGTCTTGTTGAGTCGAGGATTACAATCGGTGGGTCTCATCGATTCTGCCTGTGGAGGCTTAGGGGTTGCCCAGCCTGTGAAACAGGAAACTTCTGGGATAAAATACAAACAACTATCTTTATTTTAGAAGCCCTCGTTAGACCGCCTAAGCGGTTAACGAGTGGAGAACGTCACAAAGACAAACTATTTTTCAATAACGGTGAAGAGCTTGTAGAGCAGACTGAGGAGCTAGGTTTTAATAGCGTCCCGACGGCAGGACAGCGCATTGTTGCTGGCGACTTCGACAACGATATGGACGTTGATGCCTATATTGTGGCAACAGCAACTGCCACTAACCGACCCAATGTCCTCTACGAAAATCAGGGTGACGGTACCTTTATAGCGGTTGAAGATGCCGGTGGGGCAACAGGAACCAAACTCGGTATAGGGGAATCAGTCACGACTGTTGACTACGATTTGGACGGTTTTCTCGACTTGTTCGTGGCTAATGGGACAGGACCGCTACTGTTCTCTTTGGATGCTCCCTACCAACTTTTCCGCAACCAAGGGAATGACAACCACTGGCTCCAAATTGACCTGGAGGGCATCGTCTCGAACCGCGATGGCATTGGTGCCAAGGTGTTTGCCACCGCTGGCGGTATTACCCAACTGCGGGAACAATCCGGAGGTATCCATCATAAGGTTCAAAATCATCAGCGAATCCATTTTGGACTAGCCGAACACAGTACCGTAGACGAATTAGTAATCGAATGGCCCAGCGGGAGCGTACAAAAGCTTAACAACATCCCCGCCGACCAACTCATCCGGATCATCGAACCCTCTGGGGATTTCCTTCCCGGTCAGCCAGACTACCAGCCTGGTACAGAAGCAGGGGTTTTTATCTGGAAGGACTATTTTGATGGTCCCTATCACCTGAGTACCGTCGGTGCTGCTGACCCGACTGAATTTGCCGTCAATCTCATTGCCAACGACCCTCTTCTGGAAGTAACCCCAGT
This sequence comes from Xenococcaceae cyanobacterium, assembly GCA_051439545.1. Classification (GTDB taxonomy): domain Bacteria; phylum Cyanobacteriota; class Cyanobacteriia; order Cyanobacteriales; family Xenococcaceae; genus JASJDJ01. The sequence continues at coordinate 26,266 of JBFRWK010000157.1, forward strand.
TAAACTGGAAAATAATGATGTCTTGGATGTAAGCGAGTTCGGCTTTTCTTTGAACTCCAAGCTAGTAGGCTGGCAAGATGGTGTTGATTTTTATCTCAATCCAGGGACAGAAGCAATCTTATCCGTCACCCAAGATGGAGTTGCCAATCCCCGACAAGTCAATGTCGGTCAGCAACGATCTAGACTTTCCCCCACTGGCTGGATTATCTCCTCAGACGAACTTCCAGAACGACCAGCATTCAGCGCGGGGAACGACTTGGGATTATTCTTCGGGCAAGGAGCCAATGATGATACCTTGGAGTTTCGTTGGAGTGGTGATGGTAACTGGCATGAGACGAGCCTCTCAGTACTAGCTGCGGAAGAAACTTCTAGCTTCTCCCTCGTCAATCTGGAACCAAATGACGAGCTGGCAACCTTCAGTAATGGAATTGAAATTCAGGGGCAAGTCGGCACCTGGCAGGACGGTCTAGACATTACTACGACAGAACCGACCAAGATTGGAGTTACCTACGAGCAAGACGGTCTGTTTCAGCCCCACCGAGTTAATTCCTTTGATGACCTGTTGGGATTACCAAACGCCTATCAGCTACCTTTGGCGACCCCTTACGGGCAACCAGAATACGAGCCATCGGTGGATGAGGGGATCTTTTTGTGGCAGGACGAAGAAGATTTCTGGCATTTGCGAATGACTGCAAGTGAAGGGGGGACCCGCTATGTAGGCTCGATTGTTTCAGACCGAGCAGCTATAGACGTGCAAACAGTCAAACTAGAGGAAACGGACTTGGTGAATACAATCGACCCCTTGCGGATTGATTTCGATTTCCAAGTCTGGCAGTCAGGGGAGGATGGCATAGATTTCCGTTTTCCAGAAGGAGCTGCTGTTACCTTAAACTTAGAACAGCCTGGGGAAGAAGCTGCTGCCCTATTGCGCGTAGGGGCAGAACAATGGCCTGTCAGCGAACTCCCTCTTGACCTTAGTGGCTGGTAGTGGTTGTCAAGTCCTGGTTCTAAAGGGCGTTGTTCAACCATGGGATTGGTCAATAGCAACTGCAAAAATGACTGGATTAGAACGCAACTTGCTATGAAGTGTGTAATCCTATTGACAGACTCAGACTTTAGGTTTCAAGTAGGATGAAGAGGTAGGAATCGGAATCTGGCACAAAAGTACAGAGGTTTCGCTATTAATTGTGTTTAGGCACGTTAGCAGTAATTCTGAAGATAAATACATGAAGCAAGTTACTTTAACAGGGAATGAAACTGAGGACAATTGTCTCGCTCGCGCTAATCAATTAAGGCAAGAAGGTAAATTGGATGAAGCGATCGCTGCTTATCAGAAAGCGATGGAGATTACGCCAGAAAACAGCAGTAGGATATTAGCCAAACTGGCGAGGGTAATGATGAGTCAGGGGAATATTGAAGGAGCAGTTACCGCCTACCAAAAAGCGATTAGTCAAGCGATTAGCCAAAAGCCCAAGCAACCTAAATGGTTCTATAGCTTGGTCTATACTGAATTGGGAGAAGCCCTGGAGAAAAATGGTCAAGTAGATGAAGCGATCGCTACCTATCAGGAAGCCATTGAGATTCTGCCAGGAAACAGCCAAAACAGCATAGTACATGCCCACCTGGGGAGAGCAATGATGGCACAGAAAAATACTCGGGAGGCAATTGCTGCCTATCAAAAAGCGATCGCCCTCCAACCAGAGCAACCAGTATGGGTATATGTTGGCTTGGGAGATGCCTTAAATCAAAATGGAGCGGTAGAAGAGGCGATCGCTGCTTATCAAAAAGCTATTGAATATAACTCAAGTAATAAACAGATTTTAGTAAATGATTGTCTGTATCAATTAATAGGTAAAAGTGGTTTTAGCAGGGCGTTGAGACGATACTTCCCGAGTTTTGACAACATAGAAGAAGGAGCAGATACTAATAATAAGAAAAAATATTTATATTGTCTCAATGTTAATTACCCGCCTACACAAATTTTAGATTTAGATAATTTATTGAATCGACTTCCTTCTGAAATAAAAAGTTTATTGGCTGAAGGGAAATGTTATCTAATCTTAGATGCTAGTAATGAAGGTCATGCCTTTGAAGAAAAATATGGTAAAGCTTTTCATGACCTTGCTAACATTCTCAACTGTAAAAGACGACAAATTATTCATTTGACCCAGAACGAGCTATATTTAGACCTCTATAATAATTGGTGTCATAAAAATAATTTGGATATTCAAAATAGAATTAAAATATTTACATTAAATGACGCTCTACTCGCTCTGGTTCAAAAAAACAAGGAAAAATACCCCGTACAAAATTTTAATTTTATCAATCAAAGATATAGAGAGAAAAAATTCCTATTTCTTAACAATCGACCTAAAGTTCATAGAATATTTCTGCTACATCAAATAATTGAAAATAATCTTTTGAATAATGGACTAGTTTCATTTAATGATAATATCAAGGATGGAAAAGAAAAATACTACAAACCCAAACTAAAGCAACTTAAGTGTTTTCTACCTCATATTGGCTTAGATGATCTTGACAGAATCTGCCAACAGATTGATTCAGAATATCTTCCATTAAGAATTGATTTAGTAAATAGAGATAATCTTTGGTCATTTGGACGTGGACCATATATGCGTGAAATTCCTCTTGAACTATATAGCCAGACTTACTTCTCAGTTATTTCTGAAAGTGAGATGAATTTAGGGTACAAAGTAAAAAGATTTACGGAGAAATCATTAAAACCTTTTCTCGGTTTACACCCGTTTCTTATCGCTGGACAACCAGGAACATTAAAACTATTGCAAAATATGGGGTTTAAAACCTTTAATGGTTATATTGATGAAAGTTATGATTTGGTTGAAGACCCCTACGAAAGAGCTAATTTAATAGTTGAGCAATTGAAAAATTTATGTTCCATGTCTCAAGAGGAATTACACAATTGGTATACGGAACTTTCTCCAATTTTGTTTTACAATTATGGTCATTTCATCAATAGAATGCCTATCTGGTGCAAGCGAGATTTAGCCAAGAAATTAGAGATGATTTCGATGGATTAGTCGATTATTATGTTCACAACTAGGAGAAATGGTATAATTTCTCTCTTAGAAATCACCTTAGCCCGTAAGATTATAGAGGATAATCCACTACCATGGCAAAAGTGACAATTAGTTTTTCTCCGTTATCATACCATTCCCATACTTCTTTGATGCACTACCAAGATCGACAAGGCTTTCCATATATTCTGATGGACTCAAAATGAAGTGCCGTTCTCTCTGGTGAGAAGATTGTCAGATAACGTGCACGAGCATTTAGCAGGGGTGTCTCACACTTGCTTGCTTTCATCTCATAAAAGGCCTTATCGATGGAGAGAGGCAGTCCAACTCCTAAATCTGGTTCCTTGGTTTGGTGTGCCACATAGAATAAACAGCGAGCTCTTTCCCTGCATCCGTCAATTCTGTTCCCGACGACTAGAGAAACTAACTCATACTCTCCTCCAAGGTCAACTGTTATGTATTGATTAACCCCAAACCCAGTATGAAAGAAAAACGGTGACTCACTCTTCACGAAGCCTTCCTTTGGGAAATTTCCTAAGTTGCTGCTCAGGTAAAAGTGTTTGCCGTCTGCTATGTCAGCTGTACTTCCATCTTCTGTATTCAATGGGCTCTCGCTGTAAAATCTAGCCAAGATTTGCTGGGAAAGCCGATGAATAGTCACGATGGTTGTCGCAGCATCTGCCTTGTTCTTTTGAAGGGCTCTAACATAGTAATCAAGCTTATCCTCCAGCATCTTGATGGTGGATGCTGATGTCCGAGCTCCGTTCTCGCACCATTTTTCATTCAAGAAGATGGGAGGCTTTGTCTTTACATTACTTTTGATGTCTAGAGGATGTGGAATCAAAGGAGGGTATGATTTACCTTCCCGCTTAAATCTATCTCTCCTCAGGAACGTAAGCTCATGGACATATGGTATGTTTAGCTCTAACTCTGGAAGGACGAAATCGCCACCACAGTTATTTGGATGTGCATGAACGCAAGTGAATACCTTGTCAAGTTTTCTCAGCAAAGGACCATGTTGTTTCTCAAACTCTGTTGGGTCTTTGGCTACGCCAAGACGATGAATCTCTATTACTATGATTCTAAACCTCCTCAGAATATCATCTGGGCAGTTAAGAATATTTCGGAACTCCGCTCCTTCAATATCCATTTGAAGGATAAGGTCTTCATTCTCATTGGGTGCAAGCTCTGTTACCCATTCTTCTAGCGTGATGCTGTCATCTCCACCATCTATGTCAAGCCATTTCTTCTTGAATGTTTGCATCCCTTCTACTAATGGAGTTCTAAGTTTGTGAACATCGCTGGAGTAATCGCACATGTGACACTTGATGCCATAGACATCTGTTAACTCATCCTCAAAATTCTTGAAGTTATTTACACCAGGAGAAAAGCAGGCAGTTATTCCTTCAAAGTCATTGGGAATTAAGTACGCTCCATCTCCATTTCCCCCGATTCTTATCAGGGGAACGGGAGAGGATTGTGGCTTCATGACAAGTATCGTTTCAGCCACATAAGATGTATTTGTTTTGAGCATAGTTTTCACTTAGCGTTGCTGTCTTATTTACCTGTTTTTATTTTCTTTAATTTACTATACTGGATGAGGCAGAGAGATATTCGGGGGACAATAGCCAACTACCAAAAAGCGATCGCGCTACAGCCAGAGCAACCAGCATGGGTCTATCATGGCTTGGGAGATGCCTTAAATCAAAATGGGCAGCTAGAAGAGACGATCGCTGCTTATCAAAAAGCCATTAAATTGAAACCAGATCATCCTAATCTTTACCTACATCTAGCACAGCTTTATCTTGAGAAGGGTAATTTGTATGGCTTAATCGACGCTTATCAGAAAGCAATCAGGCTGAAGCCCAACTTGCCCTTTCCTATTTATCAGAAACTAGCGGAGGCACTGAATTACTAACTTTTGTTGAACATCGATCGCTCTACTCTTAACTCAGGCGATCGCTTTTTTAAACTAACCCAGTTTTGACAACTCATTACTCACCGATATAATTAGCTCATCTTGATTTTTCAAATAAGTCAAATTAAGTAGACTATCAGTTAAGTCAAATAAGTTCTCTCGATCGACCAACATTTTCAATTCTTGATAATCCATTCCTCCGCGAATTTCGTAACTACTATTTAACAAAGCACTAGGATAATTAGACTCGATATATTCTAACCATTCATCTTGGTAAATATAATAAGCCTTTTTAC
>JBFRWK010000158.1:0-4071 GCA_051439545.1 Xenococcaceae cyanobacterium
GCTTTGATTCGATTAAAGGAGCAAGAGCGTGAAATGAGTCATAATCTAGCTTATATCCTCAGCTTTTGTACTTAACATTCATTAGCTTTGATTTCTTTTTGTTTTCTTGATAATGAAACAGCCCTGCTTTTCTCAAGGGGATTAGCAACAACCATGGAAACAATCGATCTTTTAGCTCAGAAACTAATCGATACGAATTCCGACCAATGGTTTAGTAAGGAGACGTTTCAAGCTGTTGAAGATTATCAATTCGCATCTTTGAGATATACCGATGCCCTAGTAAGTACAGCATATCAAAGTTTCGCTGACTACTGGACTTGGAATGCAATGTTTCGAGTTTGGTTAACAGGGGTCACACTTGGTGCATTTAGCCTTAATAGAAATCTCAACAAATTTGCTGAAACAGGTGATAAAACCTATTTAAACCTGTGTTATGAAGATGTACCTTACCCAGGATTTATTTCCCCTGACCAAAAAGAATTTTATTCATTATTTGAATTGGCTAAAGAATCAATTTTCAATTCTAGGTCTAGCAAAAAAGAAGTCAAGCAATGTTTTGAAGATATTTGTAATCAATTACAAGAGTCAAATTTTTTGCCACCTGAATTTAATATAAGCGACCCAGAGCTAAAGTGTCCCGCCAAATATGATTTAGCTACATTTTTCAAAGTGATCCAATGGGGTAAAAAGCACTCACCTGAGACAATTAAAAAAAACTATTTTGACTTTGGGCCACTACCATTTATAAAAGCACTCTGGACTCATAGAAACAAATCTCACTTGCTCAAATTATAGTTTAATAACCTTAAATGAAATCAAGTAATAATGTTTATCTTGCAGCCACGGCAACTATAACACCACGTGTATATCCTGCAAAGGAAGCTATTGAGATTTTTTATCCAAAAGAAAAAGTCTCAAAAAAAGTTGATAAAATGGCAAAACTCTTAAGTAACAATATTGGGGTTCAAAACAGACCAATGGTTATTGAACCAACAGTTTTTCCCCACAAAAAATTGCTTACTTTAGAATATCAACCTAAGAATTGGGGAATCACTCTTCTTGACAAGATTACTAATTCTATAAACTTATCTGAAATAGGACATATCACTGTTGCTTATAACGTGACATCTCATCAAGAGATCTTACCTAATCTTGCTTGTCAAATTGCCATGGAGGCTAACTTGACATTAGATAGACTGCCAACTGAAATTGCTTATATGGATGTGCAGGAGGAATTTTTGCGCTGAGCGAAGCAGTAGCTTATTGTCAACAACATCAACGTGCAGCATTTGTTTATGTATTTGATCAATGTAATTGGCTAACTAATCCTATCTACGATACGGATGATCCTAACTTTAAAGCCTCTCTAAGAGCGCATCTACTATTCAGTGATGGTGGAGTAGGAATATTACTCATCCCTGAAATAATGCGCGATCAGTTTCCTTGTCCATTGATAAAATTTGTTGATATTAATAAAGGATTTAAATTAGGAGATATTATCAAAATGGAAGACTCCTTGTTCCTGGTGGGGAAGGGAGTATCAGAAACAATGCCATCCTTAATCGCTGAGAAATCGATTCGACCATTACTAGGAAAACATTCACTGACTCCACAAAAGGTAACAGAATGGTCTATTCACCAAGGAGGAATTCCTGTATTAGAAGCGTTTAAAGATGACTCCATTCTTTCTCTATCAGATGAACAAATTCAACGGTCGAAAGATTTGTTTAAAAAGTACGGTAACTTTAGCGCACCAAGCTGTCTCTACGTTTTAGACAGCTTCTTTCAAGAGAAACAAATACATAATAATTCATATGGACTCGTTACAAGTTTTGGAGCTGGTTACTATTTTGGTTCGTTTCTTTATCACTGGAGTTTAGACTAAATGGCGATCGTGTCCTCTGAACGCAGATATGTCGGCTATACGCCTACTTCACCCTAATCCAAATCGATAAACTTACTAGTACACTCCGACGGTTGCACATGGAGGTATCTAGAAGTAACCGCCAGAGAACTATGCCCTAAACACTTCATCACTAAATCTATTCCCGCACCATTATTCAAACTATGACAGGCGTGGGCGTGGCGCAGCCAGTGAGTGGAAGTATGGGGATTAATCTCTGAAGCAGTAACCGCTTTCTTAATCAACCGATGGATAGCATGACGCTCGAGCCGATTACCAAACCTCGACAAAAATACTGCTTCGGTTCGAGCGCTCCTGGGAAGCTGCTTTAATTCCGACCATAGCTGATGAGTTATCAATAAGGTTCTGGTTTTATGTCCCTTGCCAAAAACTGTTACAGTTACGTTATCAGAAGTTGGTTTAAAATCTGACCAGTTCAAACCTACTAACTCAGAAATCCGCAGACCGAGAATGTAGATTAGTTTGAGAATTAATCGATCGCGATCATTAGAAGCGGAATTAATTAACTCCTTAACCTCTTTATCCAGCAGTATTCTTTCATTCAGGGCATCTTTAGCCTTGATTGTCTTAATCATCGAGGCGGGATTAGCTGATAAATAACCTGTTTTTACTCCAAAACTAAATAAAGACTTAATCCCTGCTAGTTTGTTATTAATTGTATTCTGACTGGATTTTCTAAGCTGAAACGATTCCAGCCACAACAAGATATCTTCTAGTTTCACCTCTTCTAACTCCTTCCCCGCGAAGGTGAGGAACTGACGAGAAATAGTTATATAGGTCTTTTGAGTAGAGAGAGCTTTCTGAGAAATCCATAATCGGATTAACTCTACATCGGTGCTGGCGTTAGTGAGATTGGGATAAGTATAAAGGGTCATATCACAACAGAATTAGCCGAAAGAGAAGTAAGTAAATAAAAAATTAACCGGCGTTGCAATTATTAGCTAATGGGAATAGCTCTAATTACCAGAGTTAAAATGCTTGTGGTTACAGCTACTACAATAGGAATAATTAGGGATTTAGCACCCTTTAAGTCGGAAACATCTTTTTGGATGGTTTCTTGGTTGGTGGATACTTTATCTACGGTTTTTTCAACTTGAGACATTCTGGTACTAAGGTTTTCCAGTTTGACGTTGATGGCGGGAATGTCTTGTTGTCTTAGACCAGATACATCACTCTGAAGATTGTCTAGTTTTTGCTCCAGTTTGTTGAGGATTTCCTTGAGGTCTGATTCTACGTTGATACTCATTGCTATACTTTTATTAGGTTATTTAACTAAGGGAAGCTTCACGCTCTTTGGTCGTCGGGAAGCTTCCTTTTCAATTGTATTGTCTCACGAAGCCTATGCGATTCTTGACCATGTCTGTTTCAAATCGCACCCATATTTAATTAATTGAGCCAGGGTAGAAGAACAGATCTACTACTTACTGGCCATGAAAAAAAGGACACGGGTAACGCGCCGTGCGCACCGTGAGATGTCCGCGCTGTTTAACAGTTCTGGCTTACTAATTGGTTTAATTTTGGTCTTAATTGGTGTTATCGGTAATCGTTCTGCGATCGACAAAGTCATTTTTTGGGCGATCGCGCCCGACAAAATCAAGATCCTAGCTTAAAGCTTACAGCGAAGCGGTTTAATTAAGATTTTCTATTGACGCTCGAGTAAGCGGGGTGTAAGCCACCGAATAATTACAAGCAATATACCTGAACTTCCAGTTTGACAAAAAGCGACAAGGTATGCGGTGTAAGGGATTAGCTGACTTGAACTGAGGCATTTACTGGGTACAAATCAAGGAAACGCCCAACAAATCTAAGCACTCTTGTTGAAGAGAAGTTGGTTGAGTTATCTTAGAAAAAATATACTCTCCACTAGAGTTACTATACCTGACTTTATTCAAACAAATAGTTCCCAAATCTGACAACAAAGTGCGAAAACTATGAACTGGTAAGCCTTCGCTGTTGCGTTTTTTTCTATCTTTAGCTATAGCTGATTTACTCCTTGAAGCTCTAATCACATCAGTAGTAACAGTAGATGGACAAGTGCGATCGCGATGAGTTACGGACTTGACTTTTCCCACTACTTATTAGTACTAATGTTTTAAGAGCTAAGATATAAAATAAGTATTGCTTATACTTATGAAAAGCAAGTTAGG
>JBFRWK010000159.1:0-8662 GCA_051439545.1 Xenococcaceae cyanobacterium
GCAGATAAATCTAGATCGTAGTTAATACGACCATCATCTCCTCCATTGTAAAACTCTACACGAGTGAAGTAAGTTCCAGCATTCGCTTCATAGTTGATGGAGTCTTCAGAGTCGCCCCCATTACGAGAACTATCCAGCAAAGTATCATGAGAATCTAAGACACCATTACCATTACTATCTTGGTAAAGATAAAGATCGGCGTCATCTCCAGTACTAAGATTATTTAGAGATATATTCAGATCACTAGTTTGACTGAGATCGAACTGATAAATATCATTTTCATACTCGTTCTCTTCTAGAAAAGTACTTCTTTCTACTGGAGTGCTATCTAAAGAACCAAGATCGTAATTGAATGGATGCTCGAATAAATTCATGTTTTTCTCCTTTAAATCTTGAAAAGGTTTTGTTTTTTTTGTTCACTAATTCCTATTTCTGGAGAAAAAGAGGGTATGCAGTTTTGAGACAAAAAAAAGAAGCAGCTTGTTAAGCTGCCTCTGACTAAAAACTAATAACTATAATTACTGAGCCGACTCACATAAATACTGCTCAATATCCTTTGTCTTACTAACCAAATCTAGTGAAGGATTTTCGCTCAAATAGAGTTGCTGAAGAACATCAGACCTAATTGCTTTTGCGCTAAATAATCAGCTTTAGCGAGAAACTCAGCAAAGAGTAGTCATTTGACAGTAAAATACTATCAGGTGAAAGTTACAATTTTTGGCTCATGCAATCAGTAGTCGATCGCAAGCTACAATATCAAACCGTCAGAGATAAAGCATCCCGTTATGGATTAGATCGTAATGGAATACGAAATATTTTAGGTATTTCCGAAAGTACTCAATTTCGTTACGAGAAACATAATCCTGTATTAAAGCCTCATCAGATCGATCGTTGGGCAAGATTTTCTCGCATTGCCGAACAAGCTTTCGATTTGTTTGAAGATGAGACGGAAACAAAAAGATGGCTATCAACCCCTAAAAATTATTTAGAAGGTCGTACTCCTATAGAAGCCCTAACTACTGATGCTGGTTCGATCCAAGTTGAACAAATGCTGTATCGTGCTGCTTATGGTATTTTTGCTTAATGTATTTATGGAGAATTTGTGCTGCGAAATACCAAGATAGTGCTTTTTCTGGTATTGGTGGTCTTTATGCTGCGGGACGTTGGCATCAAAGAGGGAACAAAATCGTTTACACTGCCGAAACTTTAGCTTTAGCTACTTTAGAAATATTTGTTCACTTAGAAAGCGACAGAATTCCCTTAGTAGCCATTAAAGCCAATATCGATAATGATGTAGAAATAGAAAATGTGAGTAATCTTCCTGTTAATTGGCAAGAAACTGATGCTTATTCCCAATTACAACAGATAGGCACAGAATGGTTAAAATCCTTCAGAACTCCTATTCTTAAAGTCCCTTCTGCTATCGTACCAGTAGAATTTAATTATTTAGTGAATCCAGAGCATCCCGATCTAAAGCTATCTCTAGATTCTCCACTGAAATATCAGTTAGATCGGCGACTCTGGAAAAAATGAAAGTGATTAGATTGATTGTCAATATGCTAATTGCTTGATTCACAGAGATACTGTTCGATATCCTCTGTTTTACTAATCAAATCTGGTGAAGGATTTTCTATGGTGTATAGTTGTTGAAAAACATCTGACCATAATTGCTTTTGAGCCAAATAATCGGCAAGAGCGATCGCGATTTCTTCTTCGTCTTTACCCTCTGCTATAAGTCGATCTTCCATTACAATCATATCTCGCTCGATCGCCTGTCTCTCTTCTTCTGACATCATTACAAAAGTCGATCTATAGGTTCGATCGGCAGAAATAAATTCCCAATCATAAATAAAACCAGGGTTTAAGGGTTCTCCGTTATAAGCAATGCTGACGGAGTTAGCAGCTATAGCTTGACTCCAAACTAATTCCTCGTCTCGTTCGTAGTTATAATTAGCACTGGAACTATAGAGATTAACTGTTGACGGGGGTATTTTTCCTTGCCAAATAAACAGAGGTCGATCGCTCCAAATAAGTTGTTCTCCTAAGTTTCCTGGTGAAATAGGACATACTTCATCTCCTCTAGTTATTAAACGATTTTCTGGAGACTTTAACATCCTCAGAATAGCAGCCAGAATTGAGGTAGATTTTTGTGGTTTTTTCTTAGATTGAGAATTAGTCGATCGCGTATTCTGTTGTGCCTGGGTTACAGGAATTGCCACAGAAGTGATGGTTATTGTGATTAGTAGGGTAGAAAGAAATTTTTTAGTTAAATTATTCATCTTTTTGCTCTGCTCATTAATAAATAAATCCAAATCGCCATAGAAGGCAGTAACCAAGGTATTAAAATTGCTCTAGAGATATATAATTGCAGTCCGAGTAAGCCATAAATAGCTGTAGTACTACATAAGACTATTAATAACCATTTAACCGTAAAGTTGCGGTTTTCTAAACGTAACTTAATACCTTTAGCTATTAAAAAAGCGATCGCCACTGTCCAAAGTTGGGGAATAGGAATTACTAAACGGTGCTGTAACCAATGATGGGTCATGTAAGCCAAAAGTTCCGAACCCGTAAAGGGCGCTTCGGTGCGGTTTAAGTCTCGACGAATGCGCCAATAAGCGATTGCCGAGGGTACAGCAAAATTATCTGCACCCATAGTTAATCCTGCTTCTGCATAACCTCCTGAACCGATAATGACTACTTGATTTTGCAGATTGGCTGAGGACTCATTCTCTAATAGTTGCCATGCAGCCAGACGCTCGTAAACTAGATCGGGAGGTAAAGAAAAATCTTGTAAAGGTCGCAACCATTGTTGACCGAAATATTGAAACACAATGGTTATGGGGGTAAGTCTGGTTTGACGCAAAAACTCTGAATTATTATTGGCATATTTATATACTCGATCGCGTAGATCGGTTTGATTGGCTAGATTGGGTTGAGGGAGATTTTTACTGGATGATTCTGCTTCTAGGGTTTGTACCATTGCCAAAAGATAAGCAAAAGGGCAAGCAGTTTCACATTGTTCTGATGCAGGTAATAAAGTCATGTAATTGGGTAAACCATCGGTATAACCTTGAACTGTCCAGTCAAAATTAGCGATATTTGTCTCCGTTGCCACGCCAATTTCTCGTTCGTCTAATTGTTTAAATGCACCAAAAACAAACCAAGTCTGATTTTGCTCTACTGCATTACGGATAGATCGCGCTAAAATCGGATCGTTTTTTGGTTGAGGGCGATCGAAAAGATAGTCAATACCGATTATTTTGCTATCTAACCCAGTCAGGCGATCGATTAAGCTAGCTAGATAGCTACGATCCATTGGTACAGGGTCTTTTATTCCTGCTTTGGTTAGAGATTCTTCGTCAATATGCACTAAAGTAACTGGTGCATTAGTAGATGGTAATTGTCCTGTCGCATCACGATAAACTGACTGGACTAAAACCCTTTTATCCAGCAGAAAACTTTGTACAGGCAGTAAAACACTCAAGAAACAGAGACTGGTAAGAGCGATTGCTTCAGTTTTAGTCGGCAGCCAGCGATTTAATTGTTCCCGCCATCCCCAAGGTTCGATTTGAAATAAATGAGCATCAGGATGACAAAATAGAGAAGGAATCAGGTAAGCAGAAGGATAAGTAAGATTTTGCTCTTGTTTTAGATATTTACTGGCTGTGTACAGTGCATCTCCGACATTTTGATAATTACCTAAAGCTTTTAAAAACTGTACTAAAAATACTTGCGCTACTTGATTATGAATTGGTTCGCGCATTACAGCTACCTGACTTAAACCTAAATCGATTAGGGAATTAGCAATACTCAAACCACAACAGGAATTAAAAAGGGCAAATTGTAAGCCTTTATCTTTAGCTATGGTTAATTGAGGGGCAATTTCAGATATGGAAAGAGCTATATTAGGTGCGATCGCTAATTCTCCTCCTGTAATAGTCGTTTCGTTACTATGTCCCGCAAAAAAGAGAACCTCCCAACCCTTACTATCGGTTAAAGCTGTTTGAATTTGTTGTTTAATTTCTGCTGGTGGTTGTTGAGGTTGCCAAGTAACTAATTTGATATCTGCTATCTTATTTAAAGAATTAATAGTATCGCGATCGCCTGTTAAATCTAGTCCTGTATCATCGCCTAAAATTGCTAAAATGCGTGGTTTACGACGACGCTTTCGTTGAATTTTACTGCTGTCAGCACGAATATTAATAGTACTACGCATAATTGCCACATTAGAACCAAATTCTGCCCCCAATTCCCAAGTTTCCCAAGGTAATCTTTCTAAATCGCCACTACACGTTAAAAAGAGATTGATAGGTGCATTGGAATTATGGTTAGAGATAGTTGCGCGAATATCATATAGTTCTTCTCGTCTTAGCCAACGATGAAATTCTGATAATAGTTTGGCTTCCAATTGAACTAATTGACGATGCCAATCTTGAGTTAGTTTAATTATTCCCTGATGATTTTTTAATTTGGGTACTCTGGCTCTCAAGCTTGTTTTATAGAAATTAAGATATGCTTTACGCCAATCTGCATAAAACTGAAATAAAGCTATAGGATAGGGTAATTTTGCTGAAATTTGTTTTCCTTTACCCCAAGCTAATTTAAATAAACAAGTACTTTCGATTTGTTCTATTTCTAATCGGTATTTCATTTATTTTTTAGTTGTTAGTTTTTAGCTCTTAGTTTTTAGTCAGTTAGACTTAGAACAGCACGATTAAACTAAAATTCAAACTAGCAATTAGCAATTAGCAATTAGCCCCTACTGATAAACAAACTTGGGCAAGGTAACACTGTCACCATTAGGCAAAATAATACTGACAGTAAATTGCTCGTCTAACTCGCCGATAACGCGAGCATATAGATAAGTATCCTCTGTATCTGTAGCAGCTATTCTTTCATCTAAAATGGTGTTTTCCTGTTTTAATTCTAGTTTTAATCCTTGAGGCAAATAACTATTAGGTTGCGCTCCTAAAAAGATGGATAAATTCCATTCAGGGACATTAGCTGTCTCTTCTATTTCCCAAATAACAGCAAATAATCTTAAACCATAGGTAGCTAAATTAAAATCATGATAAGCACCAGAAGCATCATTGGGGATTTCTTCGCCACTATCTCTTAATTGGGTAATAATGGCGATAATTTCCTCAGCAGGTGATTCACGATTTATCACTTGTAGATCCCGCAAAGCAGCAGGAGTAAAAGCAGGTGCAGGTAATAATGTCCAAGCTAAATTTTGAGCTATTTCATCTAGTTCATTGGATAACCAAGATTTAACATTAATTACGTTTTGGGTAACAGATTCTACTGCGATCGATAAGCGGTTTCTTAAAGCAGCTATGGCAGCTTGAGGGGAAAAAGTTGCTGTTTGTAATTCATAGAGCCAAGCTAATAAATCGGGATTGGCAAGTAACTGCGCTCCTTGTGACCAAGTTAGCATTTCTGGTAGAGGCGTTAAACCAGTTTGTAACTGAGGAATAAGAGCTTCTAATTCATCGATATTTAAACTGATAGCAGTAGAGCTTTCAGGTAAAGTAATTGCCTGAGGATTTAAACACCGTAAATTTAGTAATAAATCATCAGATTCCGAGTTAAACCAATTAAGAGGGATTTCATAAGTCCAATTATCATCAGCAGTTAAGTTATTTGCTTGTATACGTTCTAGAATTTCGTCATAACGGAGAAAACTATCGATCGCCACTTCTCCTCTTTCTTCTGTAACGTTTACCAAGACATAAAAATGTGCAGCATATTCTGGTAAATCTAAAATTGCCCTAGGAAAAGTTACCAACTCATCGATCGCTACCCCATTAGTCAGCAAACAAACTTTAAATTCTCCTACTGTTAAGTTAAAAACTCCATCTATATAATTGGCATACTGTGGTTGAGTCACAGAACAATTGACAGAATTAACTTGAATTAATGAATCTCTCTCTTCTAGCCAATTGGTAAAACCAAATAATGCTAAAGCATTAAGATAAGTCTGCCACTGCTGTTGAGGATTAATAATCGGGTTACTCAATGCCACAGCGCGATCGATCTGCTCTGGAGTTAGAATAATATCTGCTTCTGTCAGGGATTCAAAATCCAGGAGTAGGTTATCTGTATTGGGGTTATAGTCGGTCATAATAGTTTCAATATCAAATTCGGTAATTGTTTTATTGGTTCTTATTTCTGAGGGCGGAGAGGATATGCAGTTATTAGAGTTATTAGCTTTTAGCTTTTAGTTTGATTGCTCATTGGGTTTGAGCCTAACTGCCGTATGCTTTGGGTTAAAGACTTCACTCCTGATGCCTAACTAGAATCTGGAGTAAGCAATTTTTGAGGAAATCTCGAATAATTCATTGATTTGCGTATAGTCTAAAACTCGCTAATGAATTTACTAACAACTAACAACTAACGACTAATAACTTTTTCATCGAGATAATCGCAAATTCGCCGTGCTAAAGTGCTGCGGTTATTTCCAGCTACACTGGCTTCTTTTTCAGCTTCTTCTAACATCACATCAATTTGCTCTCCCAAAGCCTCCGAAATCTGTTGTTCTCTAGCTTTTAACGTCTGCGGATCGGTAAATTTTTCCGTTTGCTTTAAAGTCCAATCTCCCATTATTTGCAGCATTTTCTGTCTGATATCGGCTCTTAAATCTTTGAGCTTGAGTAATCTACTAACTTGAAACTGGGCTTGTAACCCAATTATTTGGGCTATTTCACCCATAGTTTTACCCTGACAATGGAATAGCTCTAAAGCAGTTAAATACTGAGTTTTTTTGTCTGCTTTTTTACCTTTAAACTTACTTATTTTGAAGGTAATAACTTCAGCAATGGATTGCTGTAGGCTTTGTTGAAATTTTTGTTGATAAGCTTGTAAAAAGCTACTGTAATTGCTACCAGAGTCTTCTTGTCTAATGACTTGTGCTTGTAGACTTTCAGGATTAATTTCTGAATTATCTAAAGATTGTTCTTGTCTACGTCTGCCACCCCTTACATAAATACGATACTCCCGCAAGTGATTAGCTAACTGCTCTAATTGGGATAATACTTGTTCTGGAGAAAGGGTTAACTTGAGGCTTGATTCTAGTAAGGTGGCAATTTGTTCTAATTGTTCTATCGAAGGAGTTTGACATTTCCCGCCTTTTCCTTGGCGATTTTTTAAGCGATCGCGACGGTAAATAGCATGATAACTTTCTAGTAAGAAGGCAGTTTCTTCAATCTCTGTAGGTGTTAAATTGTGAAATTCTGCCAGAATTTTATTTAGTTGTTTCGTATTAGTATCATTAAGAATAGCCCAATTACTAACTAGATACACTCCTTGCTCTAAGAGAAAACTCTGTAATTCCCTATTTTGCTTGACTAATCTAGTTGTCCATGTGGTTAAATTGGCTTTTTTAGGGTCGAAAGTTTCTAGTATTTCTACAGCTAGAGGTTTGTATTTACTGGAACAATTACTTATCTGAGTAATAGAATCACGAAAATTTTCTAAACTATCGTTAAGAGTATAAATAAATAAGTCACTACGAGTAAAATTATGCTCCCGACCAAATTGTATCTCTAGCTGAATACAAATTTGCTTAATTTGGTGGGAAATGAAACAACGTAAGCATCTTGCTGACCAAATTTTTAGGTAATCGCTTTGATTATTGTTAAAAGCAATTAAATCATTTTGAACTGCGGTATGAGAAATTGATTCTGCCTCAATTAAGTTAGAAAATTGCTGCTGAATAAGCTTTTTGGCTAGATTTATTTCTGTTATTCTTAGTTTTCCTGAACTATCAAGTCTGACTAAATTCCAATATTTTGAAATAATTTTCATTTCATTAGTGTATTCAAAGTGAAAGCGATGGTCAAACAAGAGTAGCTCGAACTAGCATTGACAGGAATCGGTAATCCCCAGAAATATTTCAACCGAATAGTAGTTTCGCGCTTCTCTAATTCAAATTGTTATCAGGAACCTAGATTGTAATAGCCAACCAAGAATTCGTTTTTGTACTTCGTCGCTAACAAAAAACTTAACCACAATCTCTTTTATTACCTCCCAACCCAAATTAATTGTTCCCTCCAGTAATTCCAGGCACGGTTTAAGTTTCTCTAAAGTGTCAGGTGGTGGGTCAAAATACCTAGAATCTTCAGATTCAGAATCATCATCCCTGGTATCTACACCCTGCTTTAAAGGATAAATATCCCTTTTTAAGGGGGGGGTGGATACCGCTCCGCTAGGCGGGTCAATCCCATACAGAGACTGCATCCTCGCTTGATGTTGTCGATTATTTTCTTCAATAGCTCGCTCTCGTTCAGCTTTTTCCCTTCGCTGTCGTTCTCTGTATTCCAATACTTCTACAGCAAAAGTAATTTCTTCGACTTTCAAACTGTAATATGTCACCTGTTCTCCCCGCTTACCCTTTTTACGAGAAGCTGTATTTAATCCCAGTTGTCCAACTAATATCCCCAGTAACCACATAGGCTTACAATTCTCTGGAATAGTAAATCCTAGAATTGCCTTAATATGGGCGCGAGAAGCAACAGCAATCTTAGTCATCTGAACCACATCGGGGTCGGAAGCACAGAGTTCCTCCCCTGCCAAGAGTCGAGTTAATATCTTGGGTAAGCCCAGAATATGACGGGCTAACCATTTAGCTGAATAATTATGCCAATCCATACACAGAGGT
>JBFRWK010000160.1:0-6189 GCA_051439545.1 Xenococcaceae cyanobacterium
CTTTTCAATTCCATAACGTCGCTTAAATTTTTGCGGAGAAAGTTTACGAGCTTGCCAATATTTCATGCTTAATCAACAAAAAAGTAAACACTACATCATATCACAAAATATTTTTGCAAGAGTTCTATTGAAGTTAGAGAACTAGATAGGTTTTTCGCTCGTGTTACTGAAGAAAAGGACTGGTATGAAGAAGAAGAAATAGCAGAATGTAAGCGTTATCGGGAGTTAGTCAAGCTACTTAAAACTCATCTCACTGATATTAAAGTCTATCGAGTTGGGGAAGTTGAAGTTAATTGTTATGTCTTAGGTCAAACTGAATCTGGTTCTATTGCTGGTTTATCTACAATGATGGTAGAAACTTAAATCTTGCGAGAAAACAATGTCTGATGCTAAAAAGAAGGCAAGGAGCGCAAAAGAGATAGAAGAGCTTGTAGAAAAGCGTATAGAGCAGCTTAAAAATTCTCTGACTTTTGAAGATAACGTTTATGGAGAAGAGTTGGAGTATGAACCAGAATATTATGCTTATGCTTGCCCCTACTGTGGTCGTTCTCCCGTTGAGTGGAATCAATCTCTTGAGCTTTATTGCTGCGTCGATTGCGGTTCAATTACGAAAGTATAATCTTTACTTTCAATTCTTCGAGCAATTTGGTCTGGAATAGCAGAAAAGAAATCATAACCAGTCTTTCTCTCTATTTCATCAACAGATACTATATAATCCTGCCAATCTGTTCTTGCTACTGTATCGTTATTGGGAATTCTGACGGCTATAGTATTTTCGATATTGCCATTATCCAACACTAAGATTACTTTCCAGGTGTATTTAGGTACGGTGACTCGACCATCAGCGATCGCTTTCTCTTTTCCTTCTCCTCCTGCAACTATATATAATTCTTTTCCTCGATCGACTAAATCACGGCTATATTCTTCTAATTCTCGCCATACTTCACGGTTATTAGCTGGTGCTTGAGGAATCATATTAGACATTACAAAAGTAGCACTGTTATCAGATTGTCTTCTAGTGCGCGCTGGCAAAGCCAGATCCCTGCGGGATCGCCCGATGGTGCTAGATGTCCTCTATCGTATCCACTCCCTCGATAATCGTTGGGACGTACCGCATAACAACCATTTGGTAAATCCGAGTCTGGACGGAAATCATCAGAGCGGTCTACATTACCCAGCCAACTACGATCGAGTTGCCAACTTACCCAGTTAGGAATACCAGTTTTACAGTTATAAGATAGGGCGTATTGAGGTTTGGCTAGTAAATAGTTATTAGTATCTTTGGAATTAGCATTACTAGGATTGCCATATTTAAGATGGATATTACTGTTAGCGATCGCTTTATTATTAGTATTAGTTTTATTTCCTCTAGCTAATGATTCACAAGCAAGACCATTACCATCGCCATCTAGTCTATATCGATCGTCTGGAAAAGCGTCTAGTACCCTTTGGGCTTCTTCTTGGGTCGTAAAATCACTACAATTACAATCAGTTTTAGTACAATTCGGTAAATTACCCGTACTCGTGTCAGTAGAATAACTTGTCAGCAGCAGGATAAAGATTAGCGAATAGGGGATGAAGATTCTTATTAGCATGAGTTAAAAAGAGAGTATCATCTCAATTTTCCCCGAAATTAAAAATCATCTTTAAAGCGATCGCCAGCAACGCTATGCCAAAAACCTTCTCTAAAACTTCACTGGGCAAAATAACCGCTATTTTAGCTCCCAGTAGACCTCCTAAAACGAAACCAAAACAAATCAAAGCTGCTACTTTAAAGTTGACATATCCTTGTTGGTAATAAGTCCACGCAGCTAAAATTCCAATCGGTGGAACTAACAAACCGAGGGTTGTTCCTTGTGCTTCTTGTTGAGAAAAACCAAACCAAAAGATTAACGAAGGAACGATAATCACTCCACCGCCAATTCCAATCAGTCCGCTTAAAACTCCAGCTAATAATCCTAACAGTATGTAGAGTAGGTTCATATAATTTATCTAGTCAAATCGCCAAACCAACACCTAAATTTTAGCTAGACACGCTCGAATCCCCTAACTCTGGGGGAGAACGTTCATTATCACTTATTCGCTTTTTGAGATGCTCTAAACTCCCATGGTGGTAGATGATTTCCATTCCAAATTCCCCAACCTTGTTCTCTAGCTAATTCTTCAGCCAGTACTAACTCATTTGATGTCGGGCAGTTATCTTTATATTGTCCGTAAAGCCAAGCATAACCATCTCGAACCATCTGCATATTCAAGTTAATCGCAAATTCATCTGAATCGGGTACGTAAACTTCTGCTACAGTACGCCCGTATCTATCTTTCTCAATGGGTAAGAGGAACAGATGACCATCGCCTAACTCTACAAGACTTCGTAAATAATCCCTTGCTTCTATGCCCAATGGCTGTTTCAATTCTGGGCTGTCTATGCCACACAGTCTTATTTTTAGTTCCTCGTTTTCCCTGGTCACACGAAGGGTATCCCCGTCATATATGCTTTTAAACTGCCATTTTTCGAGCTTCTGTCTTGGCTCTACGGTAGCAGGTTCATTACTCGATCGCTGACTATTTTTGTCGAACTGAGAGTAAACAGCCAATCCCAAGCCAATAAATAGGGTTTGCTGAATAAGTAAGCCCAAAAAGTTGCCAAGAATGAGCTTGATTACACAGATAAGTTTTTATTTTGCTAAGTAGTTTTAATATCAGCTTTAATAATATAAAAGTCAGAAATCAAGCCGAATTTACAATTCTGAAGAAATAAATCCAAAAAAAGACAGTGAAACTGCCGAAGCAGGGTGGAAAGATTGATAACTAAAAAAGTAATGGCAATAGAAGTTTCCGATGTTTCAGGCAGTTTTGTCATCACAAGATTAAGACTATATCTTCTCTTACCTTGTCCAAATTTTCCTTCAATTCCATTACGAAATCTTTCATCATCTAAAGCCTGTCGTTTTGTTTCTTTACTAACATTTTTACGGGGTCTTCCTAATGGTGGACCACTAATTCTAATACCTTTTTCTTTACAAAATGCTAGATTAGCTTTAGTTCTATAAATTTTATCTACATGAACAGAAGATGGATAGTAACCAGTAAAGTTTTTATAAGCTTCTATTTGGTCTTGAAAATCCCCTGATTCATTAAAGTTATCCCAACTTAGATGGTCTAAGAAAACATAGTTATCGAAACAGCTTACTGAAATTTTGGCTCCGAATTCCACAGGTTTTCCTGCTTTTCCTCTGACGATAGGGCGGATATGAGGTTGAGTTATACTCACTATTCTATCATCAATTCTTTTGGCTTCATTCTCATACATCCATAATTGTTGACGATAAACTTCTGTAACTACCAACAATATTTTATATTTTCTTCGACTCAGGCTAGTTAACTCTGCTCCGTCATTGATTAGCTTTTCTATGTGAGACAAATTTCTTTTTATGTATTGTAATTGTTGAGCGATCGCCTGTCTTCTTTCTTTTCGAGTTGGACGACGCTTTTTCGCTACTTTTAAATAATCTTTTCTGGCTTTTTTACGATAAGTTCTTGGCTTTTTTATGCCCTTTGTTTGACAATTTTTATAAAGAAAATCTAAGATTTTTTCTATTTGCCTTCGGGCTTGATTTAATATTCCCAAATCCTTGGGATAAGTTATGTCCGCAGGTGCTGCCGTAGCATCTAATATTAATTTACCTTTATTTTCTATTTCTTCTTCTTGACCTGATTTGTTTTTTTTTCGGATTCTTCTTCTTTTTTTCTGGCATTCTCCACCATTTTTTGGTTAACTTTATTGACCAAAAAATGGTCTATTCTTTCTCGAAAATAAACCATTAACGAGGCATCAAACACCGCTTCATTGCTATAAGATGACATCCCCAAGAAATATTGTAGATAGGGGTTTTCCCTTATTTGTTCTACTATTTCTCTATCACTTATTCCTAATTTTTCTTTGATAATTAATGACCCCAATGCCATTCTAAATGGTTTGGCTATTGCCCCCATTTTTTCTGAGAAATTTTCTGCATATTTCTCTTCAAATTCTGACCAAGGTATTAAGTCCGCCATAATTACCCATCGATTCTCAGATGACAACTTACCTTCAAAGGGTAACTCAAATTTTTCTGGAGTCAGGTCAGACTGATTAGATTTGCGGTACATTTGTTCTTAGTAGCTTCTTCCGCTTATGGGTGCAAAGTGCAAGGGCCTTTTACCAATTTTAAGGGGTTTTCGCCACTTTTACTTAACTTTTTTCTGCACCTAAAATCCCTGTAAGCTTTATTTTATAAAGGTTATCCGTTATTCAGCAAACCCTAAATAGAACTATGCCGTTAACAAGGGTTTTAAATCTCATTACTCGTCTGAAAGATTTTAACTCTTCCTACTTTTCCCTATAAAGAAAATAAATCATCGATCGCGCGCGGGTTCGTGTTAA
Organism: Xenococcaceae cyanobacterium; assembly: GCA_051439545.1. Classification (GTDB taxonomy): domain Bacteria; phylum Cyanobacteriota; class Cyanobacteriia; order Cyanobacteriales; family Xenococcaceae; genus JASJDJ01. The sequence continues at coordinate 4,424 of JBFRWK010000160.1, forward strand.
TGTTTTTGCGTGGATATATGCTCTACCTTTGCCCAATTCAATGATAAGAAGTGCGATCGCATCCTCTAACCGACAAGCTTTTTCAACACGACAAAACCAATTATCTGTTGTATAACCTATATCTCACCTCACGATAAGAGGTTCAACGATACCAACTAGAAATAAATGCAAGATAGCCTGGTGGAGTGTTCAAAATTGGATCTTTTATTACAAAAGGATGTATGGTACTAAATACAGACATAATCCAACCAATATGAGGAAGCCTAGAAAGATTTATTTTTCTAATTTTATAGTCGACAAGATGTCTAACATCGTTATGGCTAGACCATTCTTCCGCTACTCCTTTTAGTTTTTCAAGTTCTTGATAGTACTGATTTCTATTTCCACTCATGCTCGAATTAAGCTGCTTCTGATGTAGCTCATGTAACCACTTTCGGTATTCTTTAGCCTCTCTTGAATCACGAATCTCGTAAGCTGATTCTACTAAAGATTTCTTTTCAAATAAACTCTTTTGTAAAATCATTGCAATAATTGGTGGTGAATTAAGTCTCAAAACCACTGATTCACCTTTACTTAACAAATTATTCCACTTTTCCTTCAAAGGTTCGCTTGTAAGTCTAACTATGGATTCATGTAAAGTGTTTTTGCAAACTTGTTCAAGTTCATTTAATACTTCGGTCTTAGATGAACTCATCCCTAATGGAGCGTTTGTTATACGACCTACTTCCAAGTAGAATATCGCTCGCATTAAAGCATTATCATTTCTTGATTCGGCAATATTAGCAGGTATTCTGCCGAACAACTCATCATGAAAAAGTTTGTCACCACCATGTAACTGTTCATTCCCCCCAGTCAAAAATGAGCCAACTGCGCCTTTGTGGTGTATGTTTAAAACATGGCTCAGTTAGATAAAGAAGATCTAAAACAAATGAATCGGAGTTACTTCCAATCCTTGTCTCAAAAAAGGTTGGTGGAAGTAGCGGATAATTTACATCAATTAGCTACGGAGTTATGGGAAAAGCAACAACAAAGTTCGGAAAATAGCTCCCAGCCCCCATCGAAAGATAATCCTTACAGAAATAACCAGAAACAAGAAGCAGAACACCCCAGTTCGGAATCCGAATCCGCTACAGTGAAAACTGAGTCGGAGAAAATAGATGAGTATGTGATCAAAGAAAAGAAGAAAAAATCTCCCAGAAAACCAGGGAAACAACCAGGAGGAAAAGGATTTGGTCGGAAGCAAGCCCTAAAAGCTGAAGTAATCATTCCACATTATCCCCACCAGTGTTCTGCTTGTAATCACGAGCTAGCAGAATCAGATGCTCAAAGATATATGGGCTATTATGTTTTGGAATTAGAAGCAGCAGAATCGGGATTTCGCATCGTAACTCAATTACATCATTACTATCAGGCAACTTGTAACTGTGGTCATTGCACAGTAGCCAAACCAGGGACAGGAGATATTTCGGTAGTAGAAGGACGTAGCCAAGATTTACAACTGACAGAGTATGTTTTAGTAGGAGCATTCCTCGCAACATTCATCGCTTCGATGAGCGTTCGTTATCGAATGAGTCGGAGCAAGATTCAAGAGTTTTTATTCATATTGGACCAACACCGAACTGAGCATCGGCACCATAGATAAGCTTAGACGCACTTACATTGCATCAATCAAATTACCTTTGTTTTTTAATTTTTTGCTCCAATTAATAGTCAAACCTCCTTCATTGAGAAGATTATTGACTACTTTTGCTAATTGTTTCTTATTG
>JBFRWK010000161.1:0-4350 GCA_051439545.1 Xenococcaceae cyanobacterium
TGCTTGTTTGTTAGTATTTGTGTATTGAAAATCGGGGCAATTTGTCCCCCCTGACGAAAAAACTCTTGACTCCAAACCTATAGCTGAGGAAGACTGTCCTACTTTGTCCAATATTTCTCTCGGGGAACAGGAGGTATTCAAGTAACAGCTTCGGTAATAGGAAAAGAGGATACTTTAAAAGTAATAGATCAGGGTGCAGACGACACTACCAATGCAGTAAATATTAGACGATTTTTCCAGAAAGTTTGTGGTGTCAATACCACCGAAAAAACCAGCGAAGCAACCTTAATTCAAACCCGTCACCGTATACCAGAAACACCATTAAAAGAAGGACAAACCATTGTCTATCAAGTACCAATGCCCGAACCTTTATTTGTAATTGAACCATCCAGAACAGAAGCAGCAAAAATGCACGCTTTAGAAGAATATGGCTCAATGTACGTCAAATTATATGAGGATATTACGAACTTTGGACATATCGCCACAGCTTATGATTACCCAGTAATGGTAAATGAAAGATATTTAATGAAACCTAGTCCTATTCCTCGGTTTGATAACCCTAAAATGAATAATAATCCTGCCTTACAATTATTTGGTGCAGGAAGAGAAAAGAGAATTTATGCAGTTCCACCTTATACAAAAGTTACAAGTTTAAATTTTGAAGATTATCCATTCACTGTAGAAAAATGGGATAACAAAGCTTGTGAATTTTGTGGTGCAACTGATAGTTATTTAGATGAAGTAGTTACTGATAATGAAGGAGGAAGAATATGGATTTGTTCGGATACCGATTTTTGTAGTAGACAATTGTCCTAAAAGATACAGCTTTGTATAACAATAAATAATTGATAACTGTATTTATAAGTTATATGACAACCAGGGAAAAATATATCTAGATATCATAAGTCTAATTAGCCTATAGCTAAGTGGAATTTGGAATTATGGAAGAATTATTAGAACTCCGAAAAAGTATAACCTCTGGCCACTATGCAAAAGCTTTATCTATTGTTGATGAATTAGAAGTAATGTCAAAAGAAGACAAGCTAGAGAAAATATACAGCTATGCTATTATTTTACTTTTATATTTAATTAAACAAGAAGCAGAACAAAGAACTACTAAATCTTGGGATGTTTCGATCGAAAATTCGGTAGAAAGAATTAATCGTATTAATAAACGACGCAAAAGTGGTGGTTATTACGCCAAAAAATCCGAATTACAAGAAATAATTGATGATGCTGTTAATCCTGCATTAAGAAACGCATCTTTAGAAGCTTTTGAAGGAAGTTGTAGTGAAGAAGAATTATTAGAAACCATCGATCTGGATTTAATTAAAAATAAAGCATTAGCAATGTTGGATTATTAAAATGAAACGATTACTAAATATTAATCGACTAACTAAAACTTACGGCGATCTTAAAGCCTGTAATAACATTAATTTCGATCTCTACTCTGGACAAGTTTTAGGTATTGTTGGTGAATCTGGATCGGGAAAATCTACTTTATTAAATTGTATTGGTAGTAACTTGGCAATTGATGAGGGAGAAGTTATTTATACTAATAGTAAACATGAAAATTTAAATATCAAACAATTACCCGAACCCCAACACAGGAAACTAACTAAAACTGAATGGGGTTTTGTACAGCAAAATCCTCGCGATGGGTTAAGAATGAATGTTACCGCAGGAGCAAATATAGCAGAAAGATTATTAAATGTGGGAGTTCGTCATTATGGAAATATTCGAGAAGAAGCTAAATATTGGCTCGAACAAGTGGAGATCGATACTAACAGAATGGATGACTTTCCTCAGACTTTTTCAGGAGGGATGCAACAACGCTTACAATTAGCTAGAGTTTTAGTTACTAAACCTCGTTTAATTTTTATGGATGAACCGACAGGAGGGTTAGATGTTTCCGTACAAGCAAGGTTATTAGATTTATTGCGTTCTTTGGTGAGAAATTTGCATCTTAGTGTTATTTTAGTTACCCATGATATTGGTGTTGTGAGATTATTAGCTCATCGGTTATTAGTAATGAAAGATGGTCAAATAGTAGAATCGGGTTTGACTGACAGAGTATTAGACGATCCGCAGCATCCTTATACTCAGCAACTAGTTAGTGCAACCTTAGTTCCGTAAATTGGGAAAAATAAAGAAAAGAAGTTACCTAAATATGACTACTAAGCAATTATCCCTCAAACAACCTGCGATCGATCTTTCTGCCGACACTCTATTATATGCCACAGGTATAGATAAAAGTTTTACTTTACATAACCAGGGAGGAATTAAATTACCTGTATTAAATAATGTCAAGCTAGAAGTCAAAGCAGGGGAATGTATAGCTTTAACTGGGGTATCTCGTTCGGGAAAATCTACTTTAATGAAATCTCTTTATGGCAATTATGGTATTGATAATGGACAAATTTGGGTTAAACATAATAATCATTGGCTAGATTTAGCACAATTACAACCCCATGAAGTAATCGAAATCAGACAAAAAACCATTGGTTATGTCAGTCAGTTTTTACGAGTAATTCCTCGCGTACCAGCCTTAGATGTGGCAGCAGAACCTTTGTTTGAATTAGGAATAGATATCGATACTGCTTATCAAAGAATCAAAGAGCTTTTTAGCTTATTAAACTTACCAGAAAGATTATGGCAATTATCCCCTACTACTTTTTCTGGTGGCGAAAAACAAAGAGTTAATATTGCTCGTGCATTAGCTGTAGATTATCCTATTTTTTTGTTAGATGAACCCACATCTGCTTTAGATGCAAAAAATCGTCAGGTTGTGGTTGAGTTATTAACAGAAAAGAAAAAACAAGGATGCGCTTTAATTGGCATTTTTCATGATGAAGAAGTCAGGAATAAGTTATGTACGCAGGATCTAATTTTTGAGGGAAATTAACATAGAATTCTCTCTTTACTCACAAGATAATATATTTTCAATTGTTGGAACAAAATACTCTAGATCGGGAGTAACTAAATCTTTCACTTTTGCTAAATCATCCCAGATTCTCAATTTAACTGCATCTTCAGCATAGGATTGACTGATAAACTCTTGCGCTTCTTGTTCGGAATAAATACCACCCTGTAACTCCAAACTAGTTTTAGAAGCTGGTGATAAATTATCCCAGTAATTATCATCAACTGCACAAAGATATCTTTTAGCATTAACGTGCATTCTAATAGGTTCAGTTACGGCTGGACTAAATACTTTTTTGAGATAACCTAAAGCACGATATTCATGGCGATCGTCGATGCCTCTTTCTGCTGCATCTTCTCCTAGATTATGAATTAAATGACCAAAATCGTGTAGTAGAGAAGCGGTAATTAATTCAGGGGTAGCATTATTTTTTTCTGCTAAAGTGGCACATTGCAAAGCGTGTTCTAACTGGCTTACTGCTTCCGTGCCATATTGTTCGTGTCCTTTGGTAGCTAAAATTCTGATAATCTGGATTAAATGAGGTTTCATTTGTCTTTATTTATGTAGATTTGCCAAACACTAGTAGTAAGAATATCTACGCCTTCAATTGTCAACTTTTTTATTACGATCCCCGTGGCAAATCTCAAAGAGATCGCTCTTGACTACCAAGGATAGTTTAAGACTTGAGGATAGGGTAAAGGTTAACTTGAGTTTATGTGGTAGTTAAGGTTTGAAAGTTCAAAGTAAAAATAAATAAGCCAGATAAAAGTAATTCTATAGATGTAGATGCCAAAATTAGAGAATAGAGCTAATAAGTTTTTAAGCAATGATTAAGCGATCGCCATGGTTGTAACTCTCGCGAAATGGACAATAGATGAATACCACTCCATGATTCAGGCAGGATTGCTAGATAATCGTCAGGTGGAGTTACTAAAAGGAGAAATCGTAGAAATGTCCCCTGAAGGAGAAGCTCATGCTTATTTTAGTAGTGAAGCGGAAGAATATTTAAGAAAATTGCTAGGCGATCGAGTTACTATTCGTTCTGGTAAACCAATAACTCTCCCCAATAATAGTGAACCCGAACCAGATATTGCGATCGTGCAAAAATTAGGTAGAGAATACTTGTCTCATCATCCCTACCCAGAAAATATTTTTTGGTTAATTGAGTATTCTAGTTCCAGCTTGGAGAAAGACTTAACTGTAAAAACTAAAATCTATGCAGAAGTCGGTATTAAAGAATATTGGGTAGTAAATCTTAAAAAAAAGCAACTTATTGTCTTTAGAGAACCTCAAGAAACAGAATATGCTTCAAAATCAACCTTAAGTACTGGTGAAGTTTATCCTTTATCTTTTCCTGATGTTGCAGTTTCTGTTAATTCAATAATTAGTTAGATAACTCGATAACTTCTGGATTAGTAACTTGAATT
>JBFRWK010000162.1:0-3195 GCA_051439545.1 Xenococcaceae cyanobacterium
TCATAAATCTTGGTCTTGTTTAGGTAGCAGGTAGCAGGTAGTAGGTAGCTTCTTAGTAGCTTTTGGGCTTTATATTCGGCTTTGATACTAACTGAGCAACATTACCCGCTACCCGCTACCCGCTACCCACTTCTGAAAGAAGTCTATTCAAGAGTCGGTCAAATTACCAAAGAATGGGTGGCTCAACCGATAAGATTGAGAGCTTCATGCTCAAAAACGCGATCGCCAAGAACGAGATAGCAAGTTCGATTTAAGTTTAGGTGAATTTAGTAAATTCCTGCTGACTCTGTTGTTATCTCCTCTAGCTCGATCTGATTTTTCAGCATCTAAATTTATTAAGTCTAGTGAGGGCAAAAATTATGGGTGAATTAAAAGGTCTTGATAAAATTCTTTTATTTAAGCCGAATAAACAATTAATTCTGCCTTTATCAATCGCTGGATTAGTAATAACCGGTGCGACAGCAATTTATACCATTAATAAAACATCACAGCAACAAGCAACTGCTCCTGTCCAAACAGAAGTACCAGAAATTCAAGCAGTTACAGCAATTGGTCGTATTGAACCTCAAGGAGAAGTGATTAAACTTGCTCCTTCTCCAGACTTAGGAGGAACAAAAATAACCCAATTATTAGTTCAAGAAGGCGATCGCGTTAGTTAAGCAAGCTGAAGCAGAATTGGAGCAAACCTATGTTAAAAGTCCCATTGACGGTCAAATTCTGAACATAAATGCTCATCCTGGGGAATTAGTTAACTCTGAAGATGGAGTAGTAGAAATCGGACAAACCGATCGCATGATGGCGATCGCTGAAGTTTATGAAAGTGATATTCACAAGGTCAAACTAGGACAATTAGCTGCTATCAAAAGCGAAAGCGGAGCATTTTCAGGGGAAATCTTGGGAGAAGTCGAGCAAATTGGCTTAAGAATCGCTAAAAAAACAGTTTTTACCACCGATCCTGCTGCTGATGTTGATAGTCGCGTAGTTGAAGTCAAAATCCGCCTCGCTCCCGAAACAAGCGATCGCGTTTCGACTCTAACCAATTCTAAAGCGATCGTCAGAATTTCAGTTAACAATTAACCATCAACCATTAACCAAAAATGAAAACACCTCTTGCTTGGTTACAACTAAGTCACGAAAAAATTCGTTTAGTAATTGCCTTAGCTGGTATTAGCTTTGCTGATATGTTGATGTTTATGCAGCTAGGATTTCAAAGTGCTTTATTTGACAGTAGTGTCAGTCTTCACAAAGCTTTTGATGGGGATGTCTTTTTAATGAGTCCTAAATCTGATGCTTTAGGTTTTACGGAAACTTTTTCGGATCGCCGTTTGTATCAATCATTGGCGATAGATGGAGTTGAATCTGCTGTTCCTGTCTATCTCAATTTGGGCAAGTGGAAAAATCCCATAAACCGCAATACTCGCGATCTACAAGTAATTGGTTTTAATCCTGCTAATAATATTCTAGATTTACCTGGAATTACTCAAGATAATCTTAACAAAATCAAACTAGAAAATTTTGTTTTATTTGATGATAAATCCCGTCCTGAATATGGTTCAATTCCTCAATTATTAGCTCAAAAGCAAACAGTTAAAACCGAAGTATCTTCTTATCAAGTAACCGTTGATGGTCTATTTTCTTTAGGTGCATCTTTTGCAGCAGATGGAAATATCTTGACGAGTGATGCCAACTTTCTGCGGATGTTTCCCGAACGTCAAGAAGGATTAATCGATCTGGGAGTAATTAACTTAAAATCAGATGCCAACTTGGAAACAGTCTTAGCACAGTTGCGTAAAAAATTACCCAAAGATGTTAGTGTTTATTCTCAAGAAGAGTTTATCCAACACGAAATTCAATACTGGCAAAATGGTACGGCAATTGGTTTTATTTTTACTTTAGGTACGGCGATCGGTTTTCTTGTTGGCACAGTAATTGTTTATCAAATTCTTTATACTGATGTTGCCGATCATCTCTCAGAATATGCTGTACTCAAGGCAATGGGATATAAAGATTCTTATTTTATTATTCTAGTATTTCAAGAAGCAGTAATTTTGGCGTTATTAGGTTTTATTCCTGGATTGGCGATCGCTAAAGGATTGTATTTTTTAGCAGCTAATGCCACTGCTTTACCTTTATATATGACTACAGGTAGAGCTGTTGCAGTTTTAATTCTAACTATTCTAATGTGTTGCGCTTCAGGCACTATTGCCGTAAGAAAATTAAGCGCAGCCGATCCGGCAGATATTTTTTAGTTAATTGTTGATTGCTCAATGGGGAATACCAACGCTGATAGCTCAAAAACTAGCCAAGAAAATTTAATATTTTGTTAGTTTAAAATCTTTCATAAATAATGAATCAGTTATCAAATATCGATCCAGTGGTTAGGATTAAAAATCTCGACCACTTTTTTGGCAATAAATTATTGATAAAGCAAGTTTTATTTAATGTCAATTTAACTCTTTATTCGGGAGAGATCTTAATTTTAAAAGGTCCATCGGGTTCGGGAAAAACCACCTTATTAACTCTGATGGGAGGATTGCGATCGCCACAATCGGGAAGTCTTCAAGTTTTAGGAGAAGAATTAGTTGGAGCCAATCAAAGTAAATTAGTCGAAATTAGAAGAAATATTGGCTATATTTTCCAAGCAAATAATCTTTTAAAATCTCTGACTGCTAGGCAAAATGTGCAGATGTCTGTAGAGTTACACCATCATTTTTCACTATCAGAAATTAAAGCTAAATCTATTGCTATGTTAGAAGCAGTTGGATTAGGAGAGCACATTGATTATTATCCCCACAATTTATCTGGCGGACAAAAACAACGAGTTGCGATCGCTCGTGCCTTAGTTAGTCATCCTAAATTAGTTTTAGCCGATGAACCAACAGCAGCATTGGATAGTAAATCAGGTCGAGATGTTGTAAACTTGATGCAAAAATTAGCCAAAGAGCAAGGATGCGCAATCTTAATTGTGACTCACGATAATCGTATTTTAGATGTTGCCGACCGCATTGTTGAATTGGAAGACGGGAGAATTACGGTCAACGATGAGAGTCTCTACGAAATCTCTAGACACTGGAGTTTAGACTAATTACCCCTACTACCAAACTAAACGGTCTAGTATGATAAGGTAGCTGCGAGTTTTTTTTGAGTGAGCAACACATAGGCACAAGTGGGCAAAAGGACGAGATAATTAAGTAT
>JBFRWK010000163.1:0-6896 GCA_051439545.1 Xenococcaceae cyanobacterium
AACCTCAAAATAGCTAAATTCTTAATATATCTGGGTTTCAGGCGATTTAACCTCGTCGAGGTTAAATCGCCGTCTGGTGAGGCTTTCACCCCTTTTTGGTAGGTAAAAACTGTCAAAGTCCCGCTAAGGCGTTGATTTTCTTGCTTGAGGGCAAGTATTTCTTCTTCTAGTTGTCTAATCTTAATTTCAGTTCGCTCCTCGCTAGGGAGTTTTTCTGAGGATATTTGTTCTGAAATGGTCGTTACTGGCGAAAAGTCAGAAACTGTTACTGCCTCATAACTTCCATTATCTAGTTCTACTGTCCACCTAGGAGGATAGGTTCTTTCAACAGGATGAATTAAAGTTCCTGTATATTTAGGGTCGTTATATAAATAGACTTTGACCCCTGTTCGGAGATGCACTTGTGGATCTAAAATTGCTTTAGATACTTGTCTGTTGGGGATTATTCGATCTACACTTGTGTTTATATTAGTCATGGTTTTTCCGTGATTAGTTTTACTGTCAGCGATCGCCCCATAAATTCTTGGCGGAATCAAAGCGATCGCTAATACCTTTAAATTCATAACTTCCTTAGTATACACAAGAAAAGGAACTTGCGAACATTTTTTGATGTTTGTGCATATAAAATATAAATAATAAGATTTCTTAATCTACGTATATCAAGATGACAAGAGCAATAGAGTACTCCCATGGGAAACATCCAAATTCTCTAGCTAATCTTAAAAAATCTGATGGAAGACCCAGACAATATAAAAGTGAAAAGATCAGAAGAAATGTTTCAGTAACTCCAGAGGGATGGGAAGGAATTGGTAAATTAGCCGAACAGTATGGATGTTCTAGTAAATCGGAATTGTTAGAGAAATTAGGTAGAGGTTTAATCAAACTTCAAATTTCTGCCTAGCTAAAATAAGTAGTTAGCTTGATTGTAAATACCGTTTTAAGATTTTATATTTTCTCTTGTATTTCCTTTACTCTTACTCGTTTTTTGACAAGCGATCGCTCTCATACTATTTGTAATGCGGAATTGCCTAGGTATTTTGGTTGCCATCAGATAAATTTAAAATATAACTATTGCTCTACCAGAAGTTTACGTCTGAACAACAATCTTTGTCAAGACGTTTTCTTCACGAATATTTAGTCTGCTAAATGAAAAAAAAACAAAACTGTCAAGAAGAGATTTCATTGAAGTTGCTGAGAGAAAAAGCTAACCTCACTCAATTTGAGTTGAGAAAGTTAATTGGAGTTTCTGAACGGCGACTTAGTGATTGGGAAAATGGTAAAGCCAAACCCAATCTAGAAAATGCTGTGGCTTTAGCTCGCACTTTTCAAATTTCTCTAAAAACAGTATGCCATCTTTGCGGGATTGATATAGATGGAGTTCCTAATGATGGTTAAATATCTAATTACTGAACACAATAATCATCTTATTTATTCAGCTTCGGTAGATCGCCAATTCAATTAACAGATAAATTAAAACTAGCCAGCAAAGCTTTAGTACGTTGAGTAATTGCTTGCCAATCTTTTGCTTCTACTAAAGATTTAGGAAATAATTGACTGGAAAGTCCCACAGCGATCGCTCCTGCGGAAATCATGGCTGGTGCATTCTCCAGAGTAATACCACCCGTGGGAATTAAAGAAATCTGTCCCAAAGGAGCTTGTAAACTCTTGATATAGTTTGCCCCACCGACAGCCTGAATTGGGAAAACCTTGACGGCACTAGCCCCAAGTTGCCAAGCCGTTACAATTTCTGTTGGGGATAATGCACCAGGGATAGTAGGGATACCGTAGTCTTCAACGGCAGTTCTCAGTAAATCGGCATTGAGATGGGGAGAGAATACAAATTGCGCCCCACAAGCGATCGCCTTTTGTAATTCTTGAAGCTCTAAAATAGTTCCCACACCAACTGTAAGCTCAGGTAATTCTTGTCTGAGTTTAGTAACTAACTCTTCAGGGCGATCGCTATTCCAAGCAATTTCGATTGATTTGATACCGCCTTGGGCAACAGCTTGAGCCATTTCCCAACCAATTTCTAAATTAGGAGAACGAATAACGGCGATCGCTTTATGGCTAAGTAATAGTTGTTTCCAGCGATCGCGAACTTTTAGGGCATCTTTAAGTTTAGACAAAGATTTAACAAGATCGATTACTTATCTATCTCAGGGAGCTAATTTTCTGTTTATATGCCTTGGAATTTAAACCGCTACCCTGATTGGCAGTAGCAGGTTTAATATTACTTTCTAGAGCTTGAATTCTTTCTGCGGTAGAGGGATGAGTACTCAAAATTTTGGGGACAGAACTACCTTGTTTTAGCAGTTTTTGCATAAAAGTAACCATACCAGAAGGAGCATAGCCAGCTTTTTGGAGATTAGCTAGTCCCAGTCGATCTGCTTCTCGTTCATCTTCCCGACTATTAGGACGATTAATTGCTAAATCTACCCCAATATTGACTGCTGCACTCTGATCTAATCCCGCAGCGGATAATACTCCTTGGGAAATTGCTCTTTGACGCATCTGTTCGACGGCATGACGACCGACAATATGACCGATTTCATGACCGATGACACTGGCAAGTTCTGCTTCATTGTTGGCTGCTAAGATTAAGCCAGTGTTGACATAAACATAGCCTCCCATGGTGGCAAAAGCATTAATATTTTTATCATCTACTACCTGGAAGGTATAGGGAAGGTCAGGACGTTCGCTAGTTTTCGCTAATTTTTGCCCAATTTGATTGATATAAGCCGTAATTTCTCGACCGCGATAAATTTTTGCTTGACCTGAGTTAATTAGTTGTTGGTTAATATCTTTTCCTAAGGCTACTTCTTGTCGATCGGAGATATTAGAAAGTTGAATAATTTGCGCTCCTTGTCTGATCAAATCCAGCCAAGAAACGCTATAACTCGGTTGGATATTAGTCAAACAAATACTGGTAGCACCGACTATAGATAAAAAAGTATAAAACCACCTTTTACGGATACGCCTATCAAAAAAGTTAAACATTTTTGTTTGCAGTCAAATTAATTTCTTAGAGATAATTGCTATATTCATTAGACGCAAAATTGATGTATTGGGTTGCTTGCCAATCTTTAAATTATTGCTATTATCTCTAATTTAACTAACTGTGTAGGTCTTGGTAGCGATAAAAATAAAAGATAAAAAGATCGAATAAACAACCAACCACTGCAAAAGCAAAACCTAAAATCATTAATCCTTCTAAAGGATTTCCCGTGCCAAAAACCGCCAAAAAATTCAAAATTTGGACAGTTCCACAATGTCCTAACAAAGTTAAACCAGGCACATATCCAAAGATAAGTAAAGCAGCAAAAATTGTGCCGATTATAAAAGCTGGTGTAGCAAAACTAATGATTGTGGTCAGTAGTAAAGAAATAAACAGACTTGAGATATTACTCATATCTATGAAACCTTTTAAAGTTTTCAGCAGAAATAATCTTATGAGAGATTTTTTAATTCCGCCTAATGAATACCATAAACGGAAATCCACAGTTTAAATGTATGATTCGCTATAATTTTCAAAAATCTTAAATTTTTATAAAAAATTTTGGTAAATATAAATCAAAAGGTATCAAGAAACTTTGAGGTCTGTAAAGTTGGTTCGTTGGCATAGTTAATACATTAAATTACACTTTACAAATATTTGGCTCTGAGAAAAACTAATTATGACTATCGGTGTTTGGGTATTAGGAGATGGATTATCTCAGCATCAATCTGCCTTAAATAGCTGTCAGGAGAATAGATCGCAAACTCCTGTAATTTCGATCGAATCTAGTAAATATGTGCAACAGCGTCCTTACCATGGTCAAAAATTAGTACTAGTTTGGTCGGCAATGCGTCATTTTGCTGAAGAATTGAAACAAGAGGGATGGCAAGTAACTTATCAAATTGCTGAAGATTTTGTTACACCACTTCAAAATTGGATAAAAGCACAAAATATTACTAAATTAAGAATCATGACTCCAAGCGATCGCCCGTTTGCGGAATTGATTCAAAATTTAGACTTGGATTGTCAGATTGAATTACTCCCTAACAATCATTTTCTCTGGAATAAGACTGAGTTTCAAGAATGGGCAAAATCTAGAAAAAGATTACTGCTAGAAGATTTTTATCGCGAAGGACGCAAGCGATTTAAGATCTTGATGGAGGAAGATAAACCTGTTGGCGGACAGTGGAATTTTGATAAGCAAAATCGTAAACCACCCAAACAAAATTTAGAAACTCCCGAACCACTATGGTTTAAACCAGATGAAATTACTATTTCGGTAATTGAACGGGTAAAAGAACTTAAATTAGATATTTATGGGCAAATTGAGCCTTTTTGTTGGGGTGTAAACAGGCATCAAGCTAAACAAGTTTTAGAACATTTTTTAGAGAAAGGTTTAGCTAATTTTGGCACTTATCAAGATGCCATGGTAACAGGAGAAAACACGCTATGGCATAGTTTACTTTCTCCCTATCTCAACCTTGGTTTAATTCATCCCCTAGAAGTCATTCAAGCTGCGGAACTTGCCTATCACTCCAGAAAATTAGCCCTTAATAATGTGGAGGGTTTTATTCGCCAGATATTAGGATGGCGAGAATATATGCACGGTATTTACCATCATATGGACGTAACTTATAGTGAGAGTAATTGGTTCGATCATCATCGTCCCCTCCCAGAATTTTATTGGAATGCAAACAAAACCGAGATGAACTGTCTCAGGCAAACTTTAACTCAGGTAGAAAAAACGGGTTATGCCCATCATATTCAAAGATTGATGGTGTTAAGTAATTTTGCCCTAATTTCTGGAGTATCTCCCCAAGAGATTGAAGCTTGGTTTCATACAGCCTTTATTGATGCCTATGATTGGGTGATGCAAACTAATGTAATTGGTATGGGACAGTTTGCCGATGGAGGGAAGCTTGCTTCTAAACCCTATGCTGCTTCGGCTAATTATATCAATAAAATGAGTGATTATTGTGGTAATTGCCAATACGATCGCTCTAGTCGTAGTCAAGCAAATTCATGCCCTTTTAATTTCTTCTATTGGAATTTTATCGATCGACATCAAGAAAAGCTTAAGTCTTTAGGACGCATGAATTTAGTTCTAGCTAATCTTAAAAGAATATCTACCGAAGAACTAGCTGAGATCGAGTCCTTAGCTGAAGACTGGTGGAGAAATCTAGCTTGAGTGGAATTACTTAAATAAAAGTACTGGAAATTTAAGCTTAGGCTATTAACTTAGTTATATTTGTCAAATCTTTTCAAATTCAACCAAAAAAACTAGTTTAGCTCCGATATCTTATTAAGAAAATTAACGCCTTTGATGAATCTTAGAAAAATGATTGTATATAGATATATGTAAAATTACTGACTCGATCGGCTAACAAAGTCGTAATTTTCCCAGATTAAAAATTAACTTCAATTTTAAAACGACCAAAAAAATTCAATTAACTGCAAAAATTATCAATTCTTATTTTTCAGTACTTATTTCTCTGATAGATTCCCCACTATTTCCACAAGGGTTTTTAACTCTTTCCACATTTTACCCAAACTTTTCCACAGGCAATGACGCAGCAATCAATAGTTGAATCTCTCTTGGGGGATTTTAGTCGATCGAGCATTTGACCGTAATTCACACTGAGTTTTTCTGAATAAATGTAACAAAAAAAGCCCCTAAAAGCTGATTGTTTCGTTACAATCTAAGAGCAAGTAAATTTTTGTTAAGAGTTTTGAGCATTGACAAACATACCCCTTCTCAGCAGAAAATAGTCCCGCGACTAATTTTGGCTCGGCTATTAACTCAATTAGTCGAATCAATATCTCAGTTTCATAAAGCTCACACATCTGCTTAGAGTAAGAGGATAATTATGACCACCCCAGTTAGCATTTTGGCGGAAATACCCGAAGAGTTACATCGATCGCTCAAAAACTATCTAGAAACTCATCCTAATTGGGATCAAGACCGTGTTTTTGCAGCAGCCTTATCTTTATTTTTGCTCCAAAACAGTAATGGTCAATCTCAAAATGCTTCTCAAAACTATCGTGCTTGTGCCAAAGTTTACTTAGAGACCTTGTTTCAACAATCTTAATGATTAACCGACAGCGAATGACCCCAGAAAGTGCGGAAAATTTACGGACGGCACAAGCCCCCGAATTTGATTCGGGGGACGCGTCCTTACTAATTCCTGAATTAATAGTTGGTTTGGGCAATCCCGAACCAAAATACAACAAAACCAGACATAATATCGGTTTTGAATTAGTAGATAAGTTAGCCAAATCTTGGCAAATAGATTGGCAAAACAATCGTCGCTTTCAAGGGTTATTTGCTGAAGCATTAACTGCTACAGGCAATAAAATTCGTCTACTCAAACCATTAACTTACATGAATCGTTCTGGACAATCGGTACGGGCGGTTATTGATTGGTATAAGTTACCACCTTCTTCTGTGCTAGTTGTTTATGACGATATGGATTTACCCATAGGTAAAATACGCCTACGTATGTCTGGTTCTGCGGGAGGACATAACGGCATGAAATCGATTATTGCTCATTTAGGTCAACAAGATTTTTCTCGTCTTCGCATTGGTATCGGTAAATCGACGGGAAAAGAAGAAACCGTTAGTCATGTTTTAGGTAAATTTTCCCCTGCCGAAGCCAAAACTATGCAAGAGGTACTAATATTAGCTGAAGACGCTATTACTCTAAGTCTCAAACAAGGAATAGAAAAAGCGATGAGTATTTATAATGGTCGTAGTGTTTAGTTGTAATAAGTAGTAAGTAGACGAGCGCGGGAAGGGGAGCTTTTTAAAAGTTTTAACCTTGTGTTCAAAGACGATTCGTTTAGTTCTAAAGCTCCCCATCTCCCCCTGCCGAGGTTTCCGAAGCTTCGGAACGCGCGAGGT
>JBFRWK010000164.1:0-37919 GCA_051439545.1 Xenococcaceae cyanobacterium
TGCACTTATTTCCCACACCCTTCAATCAGTTTGGGCAGCGTACCCACAGTGGTGTATCACTGGTGAATTGGCTTGACAAACGATTGGAACTCAAAACCCAAAGCCGAGTCGAGTCCCTTGAGTTTGCCGACGAGCCAGGGGAATCATTACGTTGTGTAGCGGTGCAGGTAAGAGATTTGAGCAAAGGAGAGATGTGCCGATTTTCCTTGAAGCATGATGGCAGGCTAATTCTGTGTGCGGGTGCTGCCACTACCAAGTTGCTGTTGCCCCATAAGAAAAAACTCCAGAACCAAGAGATTGGCAAGTATGTAAGCGATCATATTCTCTTGCCCCTTGGTCTTTATCTCCCAGTCAAGGGAATTGAAATCACACCTCGGGATAATTATATCCCTGTATTTGCCACGACAATATGGCAGCCTGAACAACAGGGTCGTTCAACTGTCTGTACCTTTGATTTCTTCGCTGGCAACTTTCAGCGACTTTTATTTCTTCTCTCTCACTTATTTCTTGCCTTGCTGCTACCTAACTGGCTCAAGAAGATTGTACTTCGGACTCCGTGGTTATTTACTATCACGAAGAATACGGTACGAATCTTGATTCAGATTGTTAACTTTATTATTAACCTGTTTTGGGGATTCTCTAACTTGCTTCAAGGCAAACCATGGCAAAAAGAAGTCGAACTGGTCACTGCAATTATCAAGTTCAAACCTGCTTCAGATGGCTACTACTCTAGTGATGGAAACCGCATAATCTTAAACTTCTTTACCGAAGACGAAGGTACAGGATTTAATCAGGATCAACAGGTAGCCAAAGAAATGATCTCCAAACACCTGGAACTGATAGACAGCCTGGGTCATAAGCCACATTGGCTGGTCAAGTGTTTCATCCGCCTACTCACCCGTATTCCCTATGAGGAGAAACAGGTGGCTCAATATGTTGATGTTTACAGCAAGAATTTTTTGCTGACTGAGCAGCACCTGGCGGGAGGATGCTTGTTTGGGAAAGCAATTGATACAGGGCTAGAAAATGCTATGGACACAGGAAAGGTAGGTGGGTCAGCAAATGTGTATGTAGCAGACCTATCAGCTGTTCCTTTGCCTCGAATTAGTCCCCAGATGACAGCATATCTTATTGGCTTTCATGTTGCTAAAAGACTATGCCAGAATTTAGGGCTGTGAGAAACCCTATATCTAATAGGAGTTACGCAGTGAAACGATAGATTGGGTTTTGAGGGAACAGGGAACGGGGAACAGGGAACAGAAAATCAAGGTTTGTAGGCGTTTCTTTGCGCTGAGTGCGTAACTTCTATCTAAGTCAATTTTATTTTCATTGTTGAATCATAAAGCCAAATTTTTTTCCCTATTTCTTCTCGATTTTCTTTTTTAATACAAACAAGCTAACAAATGACAGCTAAAAAACTGTGTTACAAGAGTCTAATCATAAAATAATCTAACCAAGAGCGAGATTGAGCTATGTTACAAACCAGCAAGGAATTTGAGAATCAAGATAGTAATTTGAAAAACTTGAAAGCTGCTTATTTACAAATCAAAAAACATTGTCGTTTTCAACAGGGTTTTTCCAATTTGCTTTTATGTGGATTTTTTCTTTTACAATACTCTGTTCCAGTTTTTTTAGTGGTTCTTGGTAGTCTCGCTACATCAGAAGATCAACTTATATTACTTTTTCAAGGGGAAGATAATGCAACTCAAATAAATAGTTCAAATTCTTCAAGACAAATTTTACCACAAGCTGAAATTCTAGCATCAAGAATTATATTTGTACTAGGTTTGATCACTATACTACTAGGAGTGATTAATAACATTATTCAACCATCAAAAAGTTATGATGAAGCTGCTAGATTTAGCAATAAATTCAATAAATTCAGCTTGGATTTAGACTTGGAAATCATCCAGGCAGGAGGAATCCCAAAATCAAGTGATTCTAAAGACTTTATTATTAAATTTAAAATTATTAATGAAATTTTATTGAGAAAAAACCAAGAACTTTATGAGTTAATAGATAAATACAATAAAGCTAGATCTCTTTCAAATAAAAGTCCCGATATCGAGCAGATTATACAAGAAATAAATAAACGAAATGAGGATAAATATAATAGATCTATAAAAATTTTGAGTAACTCTGCTGATACTGATTTACTAAAATCACCTACTAATAGTGAACAAAATCAAATGCTTGAGCAAAATGGTGACTCAAGAGCAATTAATTAAGATTTTTATGATACCTTCTGATATGAATTATCTAAAACTCTTGATAATGTGAAGGAATAGATAATAGTGAAAATTACAACAGGTCAGATCGATAGAGGCAGAAATTAGCGTATATTATTATACTATTGGCAGTTTCCTTAGCTTTAGATCCACAAGATAAAAATATATTTTTGGAACAAAAAAAAATATATTCAAGTCAAATCAAACATCAAACAATAAATTTAATAATTTTCGTTCTGTGTAATTCAAATAAATCTAAAGCTAATAAAGACAATGAATAAATTCCCAGAATCACAAATTTTTGTAGTAACTGTTAGTTTATTAGTGCTACTTAATAATTTTATTTGGAGTTTGGAAGAAAAAGGTAGTATTGATATTGTTGATTACCAAAAAAATCAACTCCAGGTTGAAAAAAGAATAGATTAGATCAATTTTTATGTTTTTGAGTGTAACTTTTTAGTAGCGATCTCGAAGAGATCCGCGAAGCGGGGCGCAGATTTATGGAATTAGTTGCGATCGCACACAAGAATTAAAATCTTTTAAAATTCAGAAAATTAATGATATTAGTAAGGTATGGCTCAATCAACAATCAACAACAACCAATATTTTTAAAAGTATCTCATTCAGATGAATTTTACTTTTACAACAAATCATATTGATTTTTTACCGCGATTTTATCGATTATCTTTGGTCGCTGTCTTATCAAACATGATGGTACCTTTAGCTGGAATATGTGATACAGCTTTTCTAGGTCATTTAAGCAATATCCAACCATTAGCAGGGGTAATTTTAGCAAGTATTTTATTCGACTATCTTTATCGTGTTTTAAAATTCTTGCGAAATAGTACTAATGCCATGACGGCTCAAGCAGTAGGAGAAAATGATACTAAAGGAATAATTATTGCCTGTTTCCGTAGTAGCTTGATTGCCCTAATTCTCTCCTTCACCATATTACTTTTACAATATCCCATACAAAAACTAGGCTTTGCAATTCTATCTGGTTCTCCAGCAATTGAAGCATCAGGAATTGAATACTTTAATGCTAGAATTTGGGGCGCACCAGCAGTATTACTTAATTTTGTTTTGATTGGTTGGTTTTTAGGCAGAGAAAAAAATAACTTTGTTTTATTAATATCAATTGTTGCCAATGGCTCTAATGTTTTATTCGATTATTTAATGATATATAGATGGGGTTGGGATAGCCTGGGGGCTGGTTTAGCTACTGCCCTAAGTCAATATTTAGCATTATTAGTTGCTCTATTGGGAGTAGCTTTGAGTATAGATTGGCAAGAAGTACCTTTAATAATCAAAAAAATCTGGGAAGGAGACTCTTTCCGCAGTGCTATTACTCTAAAAGCTAATATTTTAGTCCGTTTTATCGCTTTGATATCCGCCTATTCAATTTTTACTAATGTTAGTGCCACTATGGGTACTAGTCTATTGGCTGAAAATGGCTTACTCTTACAAATTGCTCTGTTAAGTCAATTTACTATTCAAGGAGTAGGGATGACAACCCAAACTCTTATTGGTAACTTCAAGGGGAAAGGAGAATATCACAAAATATTTCCCCTATTGACTCTTGCTATTTTCACTACTTTAGTTATTGCTTTGAGCTTTGCTTTAAGCGTAATTTTCTTCCCTCAAACTATTTTTAGTTTATTAACTAACCATACTGAAATTAATCAAGGAATAATATCTTACACTCTTTGGTTATTACCCTTACTTTCCTGTACTGCGATCGCATTTATGCTGGAGGGTTATTTTATGGGTTTAAAAGAAGGAGTAATTATACGTAATGCTTCGTTGATTGCTTTTGGTTTAATTTTTCTACCTTTAGTAATCATGACAATAAATCTTCAGAGTGTTCATTTACTCTGGTTTTCTCTTACCAGCTATATGCTAGGCTTAATTTTCGTACTTGCATCACAAATATTAACAACACAAAAAAATATGAAAATTATAGGACTTGTTGAGAAATAAAATTAGATTGCCCATTGCTCCAGTTGATATGCACTATCCCAGAACATCCATTCAAATTGTGATGCGCGATAGAAAACTTGATTCATCAATTCTAGTTCTCTGACTGAGGCTTTTTCTGCTGCTTGATCTGCTATTTGAATAACATAATTAACTGAAGCCTCAAACTCTGGGTCAATATAAGTATCAATCCATTTTTGATAGGGATTAGCTTGAGTGGTTGCTTGTTGATAGATGTGTTTTCCTACTGCTAAATAAATCCAAAAACAGGGCAAAACCGCAGCTACTGTAACAGCAAAACTATGTTGATATGCTGTAGCAATCAAAAAATTAGTATAGTTTAAACAGGTAGGAGAAGGTTCTGTTGCCAAAGCTGCTTCGGCTGGGATGCCAAATTCAGCAAAAAAGTTTTCGTGCAAACTGCGTTCTACAACAATAGCTTCTCGGACGCTACTAGCAAATTGTAACTGTATATCTGGTTGGGGTGCTTTGGCTGAAATAATAGCTAAAACACGAGCAAATTCACCAAGATAAATACTATCTTGAATTATGTATTGTTGAAATATTTGTCTGTCTAAAGAACCAGATTCAAGTTCTTTAACAAAAGGCATTTTTACAATAGCCTGATAAATATTTTCAATCTTTTTCCAAGCTTGAAAAGAAAATTGCACCTTGATCCAACTCCCAGGACTAAAGTTACTTTCGGTTAGGCGATCTGTTTCAGGTTGCCATTTTTTTGAGCGAACATCTTGCTCTTGTTGGTAAAGGACTAACCTACGAGTTTAAATAATACTGTTAAAACAGTACTCAATAAAACAATTATCAGGCTGAAAAATAGTCCAAATAACCATTTTATCCAAGTCAAATCTGTTTTAATAACTTGAATTTCGGTGTTTAAATCGGCCAATTTGTCATTAATGTTTTTTTCAAAACTATCTAATTTTTCTTTGAAAAAATCTTTTAGTTCTGTTTCTTTTTGAGTATTCAAATAAATCTCCTCTTTACTTTAACTATTATTCTGCGATCGCGATTCTTCCTAACTCAGTAGGGGTTATTCCTTTTTGGTTGCGAGGTCTTTGAGGAATTGCTGTCATGTTTAATGATGTCGGTTGATTTCCGTGGGTGGCTACGGAAATATTATAAGTGCCACTCCTGGGAACAGATATTCGTGCTTTCAAGATTAAAGTTATTCCAGTGCTAAAGATTTAAACTCTACTTAAACAGAACTTAGTATAAATAAGAAATTAAGCTTAATTTTAAACTGGAACAACCTTGGACTTAGCACACCAAAGAGGAGCTTCTTTTGACTAACAATACAATGAGTTTGCCTACTGGCTCCCGTAGTGAGTTACGGAATATAGTCCGTTCTCAATTACAATTACTACTAGAACAAAAAAACTATGAAGGTGCTAAGACATTACTAGTTCCAGTACAACCAGTTGATATTGCTGAAGCAATCGCGTTTCTACCAGAAGAAATACAGGCGATCGCTTTTAGGTTACTAAATAAAGCTGAGGCGATTGAAGTTTACGAATATTTAAACTTTGAAGTGCAGCAATTCCTGCTGGAAAATTTTCAAGCGGAAGAAGCAAGACAAATTATCGATAGTATTGCTCCAGATGAACGAGTAAAACTATTTGATGAATTGCCTCCCAAAATTGTTCGTCGTTTGGTAGCTCAACTTAGTCCCGAAGAGCGTCAAGTTACATCGCTACTTTTGGGCTATCAAGCAGACACAGCAGGAAGGCTCATGACCCCTGAGTATATAGCCTTAAAAGAAGATTTAACTGCAACTGAAGCTCAGGAACGGATTCGGAATGTAGCTAGTTCCGCAGAAGTGAGTTATTACATTTATGTAGTAGATAGCAGCAAAAAACTCATTGGAATTACTTCTCTTAAGGATTTAATTATTGCTCTTCCCCAACAAACTCTGGGAGAAATTATGACCCGTGATGTAGTTTATGGCTATACTCATACTGACCAAGAAGAAGTAGCACAGTTAATTCAACGCTATGATTTGCTGGCACTACCAATTGTTGACCAAGACAAGAATTTGTTAGGGGTTGTCACAGTAGATGATGTGATTGATATTTTGGAATCAGAAGC
This sequence comes from Xenococcaceae cyanobacterium, assembly GCA_051439545.1. Lineage (GTDB taxonomy): Bacteria > Cyanobacteriota > Cyanobacteriia > Cyanobacteriales > Xenococcaceae > JASJDJ01. The sequence continues at coordinate 6,312 of JBFRWK010000164.1, forward strand.
TACTGAAGATATCTATACTATGGGAGCAGTGCAAGCTGACCATGATAGTTACTTCAATCAAAATTTATTCTCAGCAGCTAGAAAGCGAACTCCTTGGCTCTTAATTCTACTTGTTACTAACTCAATTACTGTATTAATTCTCAGTAGATATGAGCAAGTTTTGGATGAGGTTGTAGCTTTAGCTTTTTTTACCCCTTTATTAATTGATGCTGGGGGGAATGTAGGAGCGCAATCTTCTACAGTAGTGATTCGAGGCTTGAGTACTGATGAATTAAGAGAGAAAAAACCTACTTTAGTAATTTTGCGAGAGTCACTGACTGGCGGAATGTTAGGGATATTATTGGGAATTTTGGTTGTGGTAGCTATTTTTATATTTCTAGGAAAAGGTGCAATTGGCTTGACAGTTGGTCTAAGTTTACTCAGTATTACCTTGATTGCAGCTACCACTGGCGCAGCCTTACCTTTTCTATTCCATTCTCTAGGTTTAGACCCTGCCTTAATGTCAGCACCTTTTATCACTACGGTAGTAGATATTTTAGGGATTTTAATTTATCTAAATATTGCTAAGTTTCTATTAGGAATTTAAGATTAATTTCCCCTTTATCTAGTCCCAAAATATCACAGAAACCATTAATTACTTTCTGCTCTTGCTGGCTCAAATCACGGTCTGCTTTAGCCATAACTAGACAGATACGTAGTAACAGAGAAGCTAATTCTTCATCTCCACATAGTTGAGTAATCGCTTTGTCTACTATTACTTCTCCTTTTTCAGGATCAAGAGAAATGGTTTCAGCATAGGTGCGAAACAGTTCTACCGCCTCATTAGGCTCAAAAACTTGTAGTTCTCTCACCTGATCGAGAATATAATCGCGAGCCATCAGTTCCGCAAAACTAATCTCTCCATCTGCTAAAGCCAGCATAGCAGTTGCTGCCATCGCTGCTTCGAGAAACTTCTGACTGCGGATTTTTTGCTCATGCTTTACTAATAAAGCCTTGAGAGTTTCAATGACTCCCATCATGTTTTGCTCCTAAAAGAACCATAAAAAAAACTAAATAGGATAATTTTAGTTTTATTATTAATTACTTATACAGTATTACTGCTACCTGAAACATGAAATTTACTCCAGCATTTAGACAACAGGTTCAATATTGGAGTTGGTGGTTCAGTAGGACAGCCTGTAGGGCTAGAGATTTTTAACCGCACTTTTGAACAATTAATAGCTCTGTTTCAAGAGGTACGTACTCAATTGATGCAGTTGAGGGAATTTAAGTTTCCTGAGTCTTTCTATGGAACCAAAATTCAGTCCTAGCAATAATCCATAAGTTAAATAAAAATAAGGGGTTAGGTATTAGGTATTAGGTTTTAGGGGCTAGGTTTTAGGGCAGCAGGAGATCCTCATCTAATTTGGTATAAAATGTACTTGACAAAAGTGACTTCGTACAGTTTTTTTAAGACAAGGTGATTTAAGTAGTGGACGCAGGAGGGCAATACCAGCAGTGCCTTCAACAAAAGCGATCGCTGATAATTTTCAAGGGATTACAGTTTCCACAGATCGCCGAGTGGAAAAAGGACATCATCGCACCGAAAAAAGACTAGTTCGGGCTGTGCCTCTGTCCGAGTTTGGTGGTCTCTACAAACAAGAACAATGGTCAGGTCTTCAAACCATTGTGATGGTGGAAAGAACACGCCATCTCTGGAATAAAGTTACCCATGAAGTCCAGTTTTACCTGTCTTCTCTACCCGCAGACGCTCAGAACCTGGGTAATGCCATTCGCACCCATTGGGGAATCGAAAACCAAGTCCATTGGACGAAAGGATGTAACTTTTAATGAGGATCATTGTCGCATTCGTTCCTGCCACTCCCCTCGTAACTTGGCTCTGCTTCGACGCATGGCACTAAATGCCCTGAATCAAGAGAAGAGTCTGAAGCGTAGTCTGCGCCAAAAAATGAAATGCGCAGCTATGAATAATGACTATATGATGACTGTTCTACAATCCTTTTGTCAATAGGGTTTGAGATGCTCTTACCCTGCGAGATTTCCAACACGGAAAAACACATTACTACGCTTTATTTCTAAGTGAACGAGAAGAATTAGAACAAATCACAAGAGTTGATTTTAAGAGAATATTTTCAATTCATTGGGGTATTGAATTTTATCATCGCGTTCTCAAACAAGTTTGTAATATCAATAAATTTTTTGTGAGAAATGCGGGTCAAGCTATTCTAACTCATATCTTCTGTTCTCTACGTGCTTTTTGCCAACTTGAAAGAATGCGAGTAGATGAGACAATTCAGAATTTATACGAAGTGCAAAAAAATTTATATATCGAAGTAGCTCGAAAATTCTAGGCACGAAAATTTCCAAGAAGTAGTTATTGGAAATTAATAGGCGATCGAGCAAAACACATAATTCTGAAATTTTGTCAATGCGAAACTCCTATAACTTATTAATTAATGCAATTAAATATTCTCCCAAAAGTAGCGCGATCGCAGTAGAATTAATAAGCCAAGAAAACACAATTATTTTTAAAATAAAAGATAACGGAATTGGGATTCCTCCCAAAGATCGCTCGCGGTTATTTAGTTCTTTTCATCGTGCTAGTAACGTCGGCGATATTCCTGGGACTGGTTTGGGATTGGCTATTGTCAAACAATCTGTAGAATTACATGGAGCAACAGTCAATTTTCAAAGTGAAGTAGATAAAGGAACGACTTTTGTTATTACTTTACCGCGAGGGGAAAATTAGAGAATGAGGAAGAATATTAAGTACGGTTGAATACTTACATTAAAGGTGAGGTTAAGTAATCAGTAGTGAGTAGTGAGTAATGAGTCTTTTTATTTCGAGCAATTATCCGTATTCGATCTAAATCTATTTGGAGATGGGTAAAACTAGCTCTCAAGCACGTTATTGAGTTAAAAATTAGTTTACCCACCTTAGTTTTATTACTAAAAGCCAAAAACTAATAGCTGGTTAGTAATGATTACCTACTTTACGATGATGTACCGCAGTTAGAGCATCGGGATTAGATACACGACCATTGTTTATCTTACTGTAGACAATCCAGTGATCGCTACATTCCATCCGAGTAACCACTTCACATTCTAAATAAGCCAAAGCATCAGTCAGAATTGGCGAACCATTATTAGCAGTTTGCGTATTGACCCCTGCAAAGCGATCGTCCCCTGGTTTAAATCGTTTGAGGAAGTGCTTCATCAGGTTTTGGTATTTGCCTTCTTCGAGAACATTTAAGACAAAAAGATCGCCTACCTGCATCAAAGATTCGATCGCCCGATCTTTAGCTACAGAAATAGTCAATCCTGGCGGTTCAAAACTAGCTTGGGATACCCAGGAGGCTAACATCGCACTACTAACATCTTCTTTAGTTGCAGTGATAATATAAAGTCCACCACTGATTCTACCTAAAGCTTTATCTAGATCGGTATCTAAAGATTTCATCTGCTTAACTAGTTTATCTTTTGTCAGCAGTTGTCCTAAGTCCGTTCCCGATTCTTCACAGAGTTGATAAATAGACCCATCGGGATCGTTTTTAATCCGAATAGAGGGGAAAGCTTTCTTTAACCCTACCTCTCTAAACTTAGTTAATAGCGGATCGATCGGTTCGTCATCACCACCATAGGATTCAAACATCCCAATTAATTGTTTTTCGTTAGCAGCAGCTAAGATAGTACCTACATTGGCAGTAACTTCTTTAAGGTTTTTCCCAGACAAGGGAGGCATACCCAAAACAATACCCGCAGCGCGACCGACGATTTCCTGAACTTCAGTACTATCTGCCGAACGTAAGTCTACCATTTCTACAGCTACACCAGTTTTGGTAATACCATGGGCAATAGCTTGAGAAAGGCGATCGCTATAACCATAATCAGAGATATAAAATACGGCTACATTTTTTTCTGCTTTGGTTTGGGCGTTACTCCAATCCCAATAGCGGTTTAGGAGTTCCTTTAAATTATGACGTAATAAAGGACCATGACCATTAGCGACAGTAGTAATCTCTCCTAACTTATCCATCCGTTTCATTGCCGAAATGACAGAACGAGCATTAGGAGCCATTAAGCATTCATAATAGAAGCGATAATCTCTTTCGATTTTACTTAAATCTTCATCAAAGACACTATTAGAACAGTAGTGCATCCCAAAAGCATCGCAAGTATAAAGAATAGATGTACCGCGATCGTAACTAAAGATCGTATCAGGCCAATGAAGATTAGGTGCGTTAATAAAATCAATAATATGACCTTTGCCTAGATCGATACTACTGCCACTTTTGACAAATTCGTATTTAAAAGGCTGATGGACTAAATCTTCTAAAAATTTGATAGCGGTTTTTGCCCCCAACACTACCGCTTGGGGTGCTAACTCCAAAACATCTTTGACTAAACCACTATGATCTGGTTCGGTATGACTGATAATGATGTAATCTATCTCTTTAGGGTCGATTAAACCAGTAAGAGTATCTAAATATAATTGTCGAAATTTAGCGTGAGAGGTATCAACTAAAGCTGTTTTGTCACCACGAATTAGATAAGAATTATAGGTCGTACCATTTTGTAAACCAAATTCTATATCAAAGCGATCGCGATCCCAATCTAGAGAACGGATAGTTGTCGTATCTGGTGTAATATCAACAGTTTGAATCGTTAACCGTTTTTCGATTTTTATTGGGGTAGTTACCATCTTCCCTCTCCTTTACGGTTTTTATTATTTATTTATTTTTTTTTATTGTGACACGCCTCACCAAAAATATTAGATAAGAATACTTATAGGATAACTAAAGATATCTAAATGAACGAGCAAAAATCTTTAGATTGGTTGGGTTTAGCCATTGGTAATTCAAGGTTGCATTGGGCTTGGTTTTCTGGAGAAAAACTACAATTAACTTGGCATAGTTCCTATTTAGAACAAATAGTAGTTAACAATACTATTCCCTTGGAAATTTTTCCCCAAGCTTCATTGTTTGCGAAATTAGCTAAACTCCCTATCTGCTTGGCTTCGGTCGTACCGTCTCAAACCAGATTATGGCAAAATTATCAACCTCTCCATCAAATTAGTTTGGCTGATGTTCCCCTGACAGGAGTCTACCCAACTATGGGAGTCGATCGCGCTTTAGCGGTATGGGGTGCGGGTAAAACTTATGGATTTCCTTGTTTAGTAATTGACGGAGGCACGGCTTTAACTTTTACAGGTGTCGATGGTCAAGAACAATTAATTGGTGGAGCTATCTTACCAGGTTTAAATTTACAACTCAAATCTCTTAATACTTATACTTCTGCTTTACCAATAGTTAAATTGAGTACATCTCTACCAAATCGTTGGTGTTTAAATACTACCCAAGCGATCGAAAGTGGTGTTATTTATACAATTTTATCTGGTATTAATAGCTTTATTACTGATTGGAGCGATCGATTTCCTCACAGCACAATTATTTTTACTGGGGGAGACGGTTTCTGGCTCAAAAAATTTTGGGAAACTTATTATTCAAAAACTCAACCAAAAGTAATATTGGATACAAATTTGCTATTTTGGGGTATAAAATTAGTTAGTTTTTCTTAAATTAAAATTGATTATTATTAAGTTTTGAGTTTCGCTAGTTTTTTTCTTTGCCTAACCAACAATAATCTTTATGGGACTTTGTGGACAAGTTTCCCAGTTTAAAGGCATTTAGCTCATTTGAATTAAATTTATACTTTCATAAATCAAGAATTTCAGTAATTACCCTAATAGTTCTTGGGTTTAATTACCAAGATAATGTATTCAGGAGGTGGATTTAAAGCTTAAAAATCTACAAGTAAGCCGATTTGTTAATAAAGTTAAGGTAATTTAATGTTTAATAATATGTTATGGTGCTATCTGACAATTACTTTAGTGGTCTTTTGTATTTGGCTGAGTCTGTTTCTTGGCGATCGAACAACACCTAAAAATCATTTGGTTTCTTGGGTAATCTTATTGATTGCACCCTGGTTTTGGCCAATAGTTCTGCCTATATCTATTGGGGAACTTACTGCTAAAGCAAAAAAGAGAAAGAAGCGTCAAGATAGAATTCAACTAGAAAGACCACTAAATAATCTTCAAGCTAATGAGTTAAATACAAATTGGTGATATTAGAGCAAAGAAATAACGATCGCCTATTTTAATTTAAAGCTTTGATGTAGGCAGAGAGTATTTTTTATTAATATTTTGTGTAAATAACTCGGTGTGCAAAATAGATTACTCATACCGTAGGGGTATAAAAATGGAAAACTAATAGCGATCTAGCTGTAACGCTGATAGCTACTTACCTTCCCGTGTAATTAATTTTGTTAGGGTATCTAATCTTACATCGAGGGATGAATTTATAAGCTTGGTTCAATATGCTTGTTTGGTAATTCAGGCGATCTGTCTATCTGTTCTAGTTGATAACCTAATTGATTTAACTCTTCGACAAACTGAGTCGGAGAGGAAATTTTTTTTGTCTCAGGATTGGCTTTGAGTTCTCGGCGTAGTTTTTTTAATTTTGCTTTTTTACCCATAGGATTAAACAAAGTCAGAATTTAAAAATCAAAAGTTAAAAGTTAACAGCATAATCCGCGATCGAGTCTAAAAAGACTTAACTCGATCTTAGTTATCTTCGTTAGATTTTTTATTCATGCTATTTTCTAACTCCGCTAAAAAGTCATCAAGACTAGATTTGGGTCTATTTTTGGTATCTGACAAAGTATCGTTTGGATCTTTTTGTTCTTCTGTGTCAACCTCTTCAAATGAAGAGAGGGAATCAGACTCAGAAGTAGTTCGCTCTTGTTCTTCTATTTCTGTGGGTTCTTGAGAACTAAGAATATCTTCTATAGTTTCAGGGTTACTAAATTGTGTTGAGGCAAAGGATTCAACCTCGTTTGATTCTACCTTATCTTCTACATTATAGGTTTCTGTTATTGGACTGTCTGATGTAGTTGGTTCGATCGAGTCTTCTAAGTCTGCATTCTCGGTTATGTTTGAAGACTCTCCTATAGTTGTTGATTCATCTTTGTTTATTTGCGTTTGACTTACTTCAGCAGTCGGCAGAGAATCTTCAGCCTCCTCGGTATCGAAACTAGAAGTTGCCTCGATATCTTCAGTTGTTGGTTGGGTTTGACTTACTTCAGCAGTCGAGAGGAAATCTTCAGCCCGATTTGATTCGGTAGTAGTATCTGCATCTATTACTTCGGGAGTTGGTTGGGTTTGACTTACCTCAGCAGTCGAGAAAGAATCTTCAACCCGATTTGATTCGGTAGTAGTATCTGCATCTATTACTTCGGGAGTTGGTTGGGTTTGACTTACTTCAGCAGTTGAGAGGAAATCTTCAGTCCGATCTGATTCGGTAGTAGTATCTGCATCTATTACTTCGGGAGTCGAGAGAGAATCTTCAGTTTTGATATTTTCTGTGACGGTAGATACTTCTTCGGCAGAAATTGTTTCGGGAGTTGATGGCGATGCAACATTTTCAGTAGCCGAGCTTGAATCCTCTACAGGAGTTTCTGTATCTAATACTTTAGCAATATTCGGTTGAGAATCAGATCGATCTGAACCTTGAAAGAATCCACTAATCAATTCAGTAATCGAGAATAAATTTATATTAGCTGCTTCATCGGGATTAGCGACTGCTTTTCTTAGTTGTAGGTTTTGCCAATTCAAAGAAATTACTAAAGAAACTACTGCTATCTGACCTAACAATAGACTACCAGTGATGCGACTGGCACCAAACCATAAAACAAGAGCATAAAATAAGCCAACGCCACTCCATAAAAAGTCATCTTTACGATGAATCTCAGACATTGAGAAGGCTGTTAAAAATAAGACAAGACTACTCAATCCAACTGCGATCGCTAAAATATGTGCCAGCATGATCTATTTACTCCTTATTGTGTTTCTTTATCTATTGTGGGGTCAAAGCACCTTCACTGTGTCTATTTAATCAATTCTTATCGGCAAAAGCTAATTAAGTAATGTTGCAAATAGTGAGTCGAACAAAAAATATCCCCCAAATACATAGTATTTGGAGGAAGTTTCTATCTGCCAATTCTTGACGATGACCTGAGCAAGATTTCAGAGCTTAAAGGAATATAGTTTAAGCTGAGCATTGTTTCTAGATAACAATCTTGGTTATTAAGATATAGATGAATTGTGTTGATTTTGTGAAATTTTGTCACTAACAAGGGATGGGCGATCGATTTTCAGCCATCAACTAGTACCGCTACGCGGAAGTAATAAGTAATAAGTTAGGGATTTACAGGCTTTTCAACGATTTCAACTGGTAGGTTTATTTACGCCCACGTCTACTAGATAAATAAGCACTAAGACATACTCCTAATAATCTCCTCTGTAACTTTATCGGTAATGATAACTTTACCTATTTGCGTTGGCAGAATAAATCTAACTTTACCTGCTTTAACTTTCTTATCACTTTTAAGAGTTTCCAAAATATCATCCATATTTAACTCTGGAGGAATGTTCGTTGGCAGTTTAGTTTTAGTAATTAATTGCTCTTGGCGTTTGGCTTCTGTTTCTGTCCATAAACCCATAGCAGTGGCAATTTTTCCTGCTGCTACCATCCCAATAGCGACTGCTTCACCGTGAACAAATTGTTGATAGTTAGTTAAACTTTCTACTGCATGACCGATAGTATGACCGTAGTTTAAAATTGCTCTTAATCCCGCTTCTTTTTCGTCTTGACTTACTACCTCTGCTTTAGCCTGAGTAGAGCGAACTAAAATTGTTTGTAATAATTCTCGATCGATACTAGCAAAGCGATCGATATTCTCAGCCTCTTCTAATTTAGTAAATAAATCTGCATCCCAGATAACCCCATATTTAATTACTTCTGCCATTCCCGCACGAAATTCTCTCTCTGGCAGAGTTTTTAATACAGTAGGATCGATTAAAACTAGTTTGGGTTGATAGAAAGCACCAATGAGGTTTTTACCTTGGGGATGATTAACTCCTGTCTTTCCGCCTATAGAAGCATCTACCATCGCCAGTAAAGAAGTAGGCACTTGAACAAAATTTACGCCTCTAAGCCAAGTAGCAGCAGCAAATCCCGTCATATCACCAATTACGCCACCACCTAAAGCAACTAAAGTAGAAGAACGTTCTAGACGATTAGCCAAAGCAGTATCATAGACTTGAGCGATCGACTGAAGGTTTTTATGAGTTTCTCCTGCTGGAATTAAATGAGTGTAGGTTTCAAAACCAGCTTCTTCTAAGGATTTAAGACAAGTTTGCCCATAATAAGCAAAAATTTCTGGATTAGAGACTAGCAGCACTTTTTTCCCTAAATTCAGTTCTTTCATCTGTTTGCCTAATTGCCCTAGACTATCGGCTGAAATTAAAATTTGGTAAGAATTGGAAGGTAAATTGACGCTGATTTTCTGCATGGTTAGTGCCAAAAAGCCAAAAACGGCTAACTAAAATATCTCACTCAAGATACAATAACATTCATAACGTTTTTTATAATTTTATAAGGAGATTTTTTATGGTAGGTGCAGTTATTTCTTTTCTTTTGATTATCGGTCTATATACGGGAATTGCTTTAGGTCTTTACTTGGGCTTCCGTTCTATTAATTTAATTTAGGCATTGCCCGTTAAATATATCTTGGTGGGCAATGCCCACCCTATCAAAATAAAAATTGAAACAAAAGAGAACTAATACCACTGACAAATTGACCAAAATTCCCTGCGCCACGATTATTTTTGGCTTGTCTTTCTTCTATTTGGCTGGCAAGTTCCATTCCTTGTAAAAATTGTTGGGTTGCTTGATAGCCTAGTTTGTCTTCTTGTTGTTGGAAGAGTTTGGCTGCTATTTCTCCATTGATTTTCGCGTTATTTCGACGATCGAGATGATATTCTACTAATCCGAGGGCGAGATAAGCGGGAGCAAATTCATTATTAAGATTAATAGCACGATGATAATGAGCGATCGCAGCTTGATAATTACCTCTTTGTGCTTCTTCTAATCCCCAGCGATGAAATTGTTCTGGTGTCCCTGCATTATCGGGTAATCCTCGTACACCTTGTAAATAGGCAGTATCGAGTTTAACATCGGTTAAATCTGTATTAGTTAAATAAGCATTTCTGAGATCTGTTCCCGTTAAGTTAGCCCCTGTTAAATTAGCCCCTGTTAGATTAGCACCATAAAGGGATGTACCAGCTAAGTTAGCACCGCGTAAATCTGCACCAGCTAAATTGGCTTGACTGAGATTGGCTTGAGCTAGATTGGTATTAGCTAAGTTAGCACCAGCAAGATTAGCCATTACTAATCCAGCATTACTAAGATCACAATCGGTACAATTTTTAGTACTTAATAGTTGTGAGAGATGACTGAGGTTTTCTGCCTGAGTTGGAAGGGTTAGAAGAGGCGTTAATAAGGCAATAATACCGATTAATTTACGAGACAGTTTGTGATTAATAGGTGTTTTCTGGGTCATCATGGCAGTTAGTAAGTAAGCAAAGATTCCGCCATTTTAGCCTCTACTTTTTTGTATGCCATCTTATGGTTCGGGTTAAATAAATTTATTAGCTATCAGCTATTAGCTCTTAGCTCTTAGCTCTTAGCTCTTAGCTCTTAGGTTATTTTAGAATTATATAGTCTGGTAGAATAGCATCTGTCTTATTTCCTCTGCTTTCTCCGCTTACCAAAGTTATTCAATCACTCCTACCTACTTATGTCATCTTCGATCATTACTACCCAAAATCATAATCAATCCCAAGATTTAATTATCCAACCACCATCATCTGGACTGTCTTTACAGGGAACGATAACAGTACCAGGAGATAAATCTATTTCTCATCGTGCCTTGATGTTGGGCGCGATCGCTCGTGGAGAAACGACCATAGAAGGTTTATTATTAGGAGAAGACCCCAGGAGTACTGCTAAGTGTTTTCGAGCGATGGGGGCAGAAATATCAGAATTAAATACAGAAAAAGTAGTAGTAAAAGGCATTGGTTTGGGAAATCTACAAGAACCAGATAATATTCTGGATGCGGGGAATTCTGGCACGACTTTACGCTTAATGTTAGGGTTGCTGGCTTCCCATCCTGGGCGGTTTTTTACAGTGACGGGTGATGATTCTTTGCGATCGCGCCCCATGTCTAGAGTTGTAAAACCCCTGCAACAAATGGGTGCAACTATCTGGGGAAGAAAAGATAATACCCTCGCACCTTTAGCAGTTAGAGGGCAAAAACTCAAACCTTTTCACTATCATTCTCCCATTGCCTCGGCGCAAGTTAAATCCTGTATCCTCTTAGCAGGTTTAATGACAGAAGGGAAGACTACAGTAACAGAACCAGCTTTATCTAGAGATCATAGCGAAAGAATGCTGCGAGCGTTTGGGGCAAAGTTAGAAGTCGATCCTTCAACTAATAGTGTAACTATTACAGGGCAACCAGACTTAACAGGACAGACTGTAATTGTACCAGGAGATATTAGTTCGGCTGCTTTCTGGCTAGTGGCTGGCGCGATCGTCCCTGGTTCGGAATTAGTTATTACCAATGTGGGGATTAATTCTACTCGTATTGGTATTTTAGAAGCTTTAGAGATGATGGAAGCAGATATTACCCAGGAAAATGAGAGAATTGTTGCGGGTGAACCAGTTGCAGACTTGAGAGTAAAACATAGTAATTTAAAAGCCTGTACCCTTTGCGGTAGTATTATTCCTCGCCTTATCGATGAAATTCCCATCTTAGCTGTAGCTGCTGCTTTCGCCGAAGGTACTACCGTAATTAAAGATGCAGCAGAATTAAGAGTCAAAGAAAGCGATCGCCTTGCAGCCATGGCGACAGAATTAACTAAGATGGGTGCAAAAGTAACGGAATTAACCGATGGCTTAGAAATTACTGGTGGTAATCCCCTAACAGGACAAGAAGTAGATAGTTACACCGATCATCGGATTGCTATGAGTTTGGCGATCGCTGCTTTAGCTGCAAAAAATAAAACTACGATTCATCGTGCCGAAGCTGCTTCTATTTCTTATCCCAACTTTGTTCCTACTCTACAGCAGATTGTTTAACCTTCCTGGCATTCCAAACTTTTTTCGTGCCGAACATCCCTGCAACAACCAAAATACCCAAACTAGGAGAAAATTCAAAAGGTATAGTAGCAGTATTGACATCCCAGCCAATATCTTCCAATCCTGCATAATCCAGATTCGTCAGCAACTTTCTTTGACCATTGAAAATATTAGGATCTAAAGCTACTTCTTGAGAATCACCATCTAAAGTGAAACTAGTCGTACCGTCTTGCCAGTGAGAAAGACTACCACTTTCTAAAGGCACATAAGTTGCACTAGGGTCAGTTTCCGCTTGATAAACTGCTAATGATTCAGGCCCCGTAAATTCTGTAGTATTTGGTGTTATATGCCTTCCCCAAGAAGAATCTAAAGTACTAGTATAGCCAAAAACATGAGCCAGTTCATGAATAGCGACAGATAGAAAATCGTACTCATTGAAGCTTAGGGGATTTTCTTCTGTGATCTCAACAGTATTATGCCAGTCGAAATTAGTGGGAGTATCATCAATATCAATAACTATATTTGTATCAAAAGCAATAGAACCACCCCACAAACCAATATCCGTTTTAGTGTCTGTTAATGCACCATCTTGTCCTCTTCCTTTAATAAGGTTGGTAAATTCTGTCGTTGTGCCTGGAGGTATAGTAAAACCCCCTCTACCTCCTTCTCCTAGAGGATCGAAATCTCTTCCCCCCGCATAGATAATGATTGTATCTGTGGGGACAGTCAGATTGGTTATTGATTGTATGCTTCCCGTGCCTGGATGAAAAAAATCTGCCGTCCAAGTATTCGACCCATACCCTATTCCAGTAGGGGAAGATGGATTGTTTTCTATTGCTAATAAACTATCGCTGATATAGTCAGTAAAATAGTTACCAGCTTGGGTTAAAGTAGTGCGTCTTTGTTGACCTACAGTAGTGTTAGGGTCAAAAAAGTTATTGGTATCGTAAGTATAATCAAAAGTGATACCAACTGCCTCCGCTCTCTGAATTTGTCCGATCGATGCTCCTAAAGACAAGAAAACTATACTAGAACCAAGTAATAGCCGTGAGCGATTAGTAAATAACATAAAATTCACCTTTAATAAGAGTCAACCTAGCAATTAAAAGTCATTAATCCATAACCATAGTTTTTCAATTAAATTGAAGGCTAACTATTGATTAAGTAAAGTCTTTTAGCTAGGTAATTTTATAATTCCCATTTTGTTTACTTTGTTTATCAAAAATTAATCGAAACTTAAATATACTTAACTCTGCTTGAAGGAAAGCTTTAAAAACAACAAAATTTTGGTAGTTTTTCTTAATCTTAGACTTAACTATTATTAGTCATGAGTAATGCCAATTTTATTTACGATCGACAGCAAATGACTAATGGCAATATTGCTATATAACTCGTGTCAAATTAGTGAGATATACCTAAAATATCTAAAAATTAATTAATACTAACAATCGGCGATCGACAATTAGCGATCGACAAAAACCAGGGTTTTTACCGTGTCTAATTTAAGTGAAAACTGCTATACATCGTCTAATTAGTTATCTTAAGAAATTACTTAATCGATGAGTACAATAAATATTGGCAAAGAAATCAAAATCTCTTTATTGGGGGCAATTGCTGTTACCTCGATCTGGACTTTGGGAGAAATGATCTTTAGTCCACTTCCTCAAAGAAACTCACTTCTCGAACAAAAGTTTTCTGAAGAGATTTCTCTAGAAGGATTACAAGTTAATTCGGGGAATTTACCTCAGCATTTTGATGCCGATCGATTAAAAACTATTCCTGGAAAAAGTTATGTTTACGATCGAGATAATGCCTTGGTTAATATTCAAATGCACTATATTACCTCAGGACATAATGTCAAGACATTAATCAAAAAATATACCTCTCTTCCCCATCAATCTCTAGAAGTTTTGCAGCAAGAAACCATTGGTTCTTATGGATTGATAGTGCATCAAGACAAGTTACATCTAAGCTCTTGCATTACGCCTCAAGGAAGTATGATGACTAAAGAGGCTAGTTTTTATCAAAGTAATCCTGCTGTTCGACCGATCTACAATCGTTTAGTATTTTGGTTATTAGGAGAAAAGCCCATAGTTAAAAATGTTTGTCTTTGGTCTCATTTATCTATCCCTATCGAGAATTCTCCTGAAACAGCCTATCTAACTCTAGAAAAAGTTTGGTTGGCTTGGTACGAACATTGGCATCCTTATTTAGTAACAATAGTAAATAGTAAGTAGGACGTGAATTTTACGTCCATAATAATAATGAATGATTTTTGGGAAGAGGTTTTAAATTTTTGCCAAATAACCACTAAAAAAATTGGCGATAAATTAATTGAAGATTTTGGTAAATTAACAGCAAGTCAGAAAGAAGATGGTAGTCTAGTTACCAGAGCCGATCGCTGGTCAGATGGAGAAATAAGAAAAGCGATCGCCAGTACTTTCCCCAGTCATGGAGTTTTAACAGAAGAAACAACTCATATTTTTCCAGATAATGACTGGTGCTGGATTATTGACCCCATCGATGGGACAACTAACTTTACTCGCGGTGTGCCTATTTGGGCGATTTCTTTAGGATTACTATATAAAGGGACACCTGTATTTGGCTTTGTTTATCTACCTCCTTTACAACAATCTTTTCATGGTTACTGGTACGGTAATTCTGGATTAACTGGAGTAACAGGGGCATATCTCAATAATGAAGCAATTCACACCAGTCAAGATACTCCCTCAAAAAGTCATCTTTTTAATCTCTGCGCTCGTAGTCTCAGAGTAATACAAAAACCCTTTCCTTGCAAAATTAGAATGATTGGTGTGGCAAGTTACAATATTTTACTAGTAGCCACGGGTGCAGCCTTAGGAGGAGTAGAAGCTACCCCGAAAATATGGGATATTGCTGCGGTTTGGGTAATTATTCAAGCTGCGGGAGGCAAATTTATTAGTTTAAAGTCAGAGCCGATCTTTCCTTTGCAAACTGGTAAGAACTATGGTACAGTCCCTTATCCTAGTTTGGTAGTTGCTAGAGAAGAATTAATCGATGAATTTAAACCTCTAGTTTCTTTTTTGGGTAAGTAGAAATTTAAATAAGTATTTATCAAAAAAATGGGTAAATTAATCTGGAGTGCGATCGCATTAGCTACCATTAATTTTATTTCTGTAAATTCTGGGGTGTTGGCATCGACTTCAAAGGAAATATCTCTACCTGTAACTCCACAAGTAAATTCCGATTCTTGGCAAGAAAAGTTTGAACAAAAAAGAAAAGAAGAGGAATTTTTAGATGATGATACGGAAAAATTACTGAATCGTCATAAAAAATGGATACTACTCAGTAGTGTTGTGTTTGTTTGGATGATTTACAAGAGTTTGTGGTCTTCTCGGTAGACAAGCTGTTATCTGTTAGTTAAGTACCTAGGCAAAATTATTTACACGGTCGCGCCTTCGTACTAACGACTAACGCTTCTCAAATAGGTATTTAATTTTGCACGACCACTTATTATCAATTAAAGCTTTGACCGCATCGTAACAGTCGCAAAAATTCTTGTTTTTCTTCTGGTGGAACGAGGAAAACTTCGCCATCTTCTGTTTCCACTATTTCCGTAGCATTAATCATTGGGTCGCCTGGTTGCCAAATTAAACCAGATTTTGGTTCTGGTTCTGGTTCTATTTCTGGTTCTTCTATTTCTGGTTCTGGTGAGGTGCTGACACCCGAATTTAATTCGGGAGGGGCTGTCTTCCGAGGTTGCCTCGGAAGCTTGTACGCCCCGGGTGCTTGAACGCGCCGTTCTGATTCTAGCCTCTCTAGATATCTTTGTACTATTCTGTCTAATTTTTCTTGATATTCTGGCTCTTCTAAAACTACGTCTGTATCGGTTTGACTGGGATAACTATAATAATTATCGGGACTTTCTCGTAAAACGTCTCCAGGGAAGAGTGTTAGATATGCCCTGTCTGGGTTGGCACAACGGGGTATAACGG
The DNA here is from genome assembly GCA_051439545.1 of Xenococcaceae cyanobacterium. GTDB lineage: Bacteria > Cyanobacteriota > Cyanobacteriia > Cyanobacteriales > Xenococcaceae > JASJDJ01. The sequence continues at coordinate 22,328 of JBFRWK010000164.1, forward strand.
AACTTTCCAATTGAAAAATCAACGAAACCATTCACCAGAGAGGCTTTCATCCATTTTTAAAGCCTCTGTTACTGGGTACAATCTCTCTGAGGTTTATCTGAAGAGTGTTTTGAGGCGATCGCACCCATGTTTTGACTATACCGCGATCGCTAAAATTAAACAAGAGCTTACATGGACACAGTACTTAATTAGTACTTAGATTCAAAGCCTTGTTTAGCAAGGCTTTGAATCCTATTTTAATACATTTGTATGCTGAAAGTTCCGTTAATAGTTAAATTACCTAATTAATTTTACCATTGTTGGCGATCGATCCTTTCTAAGATAAGTAAAATACAACCGATCGACAAAAACTAGGATGTCTGCAAAGAAATACCCCGAAACTACGAGCCGAATCTAGTTTCAGGGTATAATTTTTGATTAGCTAACAGCTAATAACTAATAGCTGTTTAGCGAATACTCTCTACTAACATCGAGGCTTGAATCGGGGAAATTGTTACTTCCTGTTGTTCGTCGAGATCGACTAAAACGCGATCGCCGTCTTGAATTTCACCCGAAAGAATTGCTTCGGCTAAACTATCTTCTAGAAGTCTCATAACTGCTCTACGTAAAGGTCTTGCACCGTAACTAGGATCGAAGCCGTCGGTAACAACTCTATCTCTAAAAGCAGGAGTGACTTCTAAAGTCATATCTCGCTGTTCGGCTATTCTGGTGATAAGTTCGCCTAAAATAAGGTCGGCAATTTCTGTGACTTCTGGTTTAGTTAATTGACGGAAGACGATAATATCATCCAGTCGATTGAGAAATTCGGGACGGAAGTAATTCTTCAGTTCTTCATTAACCAAAGTACGAATGCGTTGATATTGTGCTTCTGTTTGGTCATCTTCAAGAGCGAAACCAAGTCCAGTACCACCTTTTTCGATTACTTTAGAACCAATGTTAGAGGTCATAATGATAATCGTGTTTTTAAAGTTGACAGTACGACCTTGAGAATCGGTAAGACGACCATCATCTAATAGTTGTAGGAGTAGGTTAAAGATATCGGGATGAGCCTTTTCTATTTCGTCAAAGAGAATGACACTATAAGGTTTACGGCGTACTGCCTCGGTTAATTGTCCACCTTCGTCATAACCGACAAATCCAGGAGGAGAACCAATTAACTTAGAAACAGTATGAGATTCCATAAACTCAGACATATCCAGACGAATCATGGCATCTTCCGAACCAAAGATTTGACTTGCCAATACTTTAGTTAATTCAGTTTTGCCTACTCCAGTAGGGCCTGAGAAAATGAAGCTAGCAATAGGACGGTTAGGATCGGCTAAACCAGATCTAGTACGGCGTAAAGCACGAGAAACGGCTTTAACGGCTTCATCTTGACCGATTACTCTTTCGTGTAAGTTAGCTTCGAGATTGAGTAAGGCTTCGGATTCTGTTTCTTCGATTTTATTGACAGGGATATTTGTCCAAGCAGTAACGATATCAGCAATTTCTTCAACATCGACGATAGGAGTCAAAGCTTGAGGATCGATTACCGAAACTTGAGTTGATTCTGCACCTTCACGGGTAGCTAATTCCTCTTTTTTCTGGAGATTGGAATGTCTTAAGTGAGTTCTAGAACCTGCTTCATCAATCAGATCGATCGCTTTATCGGGAAGAAATCGATCGTTAATATAGCGATCGCTTAATTTTACTGCTGCTTCTATTGCCTTATCGGTAAATTTAACTTGATGAAAGTCTTCATAAGTTTTCCGCAAACCTCTAAGTATGCTAATGGCATCTTCTACTGAAGGTTCGCCTATCATAACTTTTTGAAAACGACGTTCTAAGGCTGCATCTCTTTCAATATACTGACGATATTCATCTAGAGTAGTACTACCCAGACATTGTAATTCGCCTCTAGCTAAAGCTGGTTTGAGCATATTCGCTGCATCCATCGCCCCACCCATTGCTCCAGCACCAACCATAGTATGAATTTCATCGATAACTAAAATGATGTTACCTGCTTGCTTAACTTCATCGATAATTGCTTTAATTCTTTCTTCAAATTCGCCTCTAAACTTAGTTCCTGCTAAGAGTAGACTCATGTCGAGACTAATTACCTGTTTATCTTGCAGTAGTTCGGGTACTTCCCCAGCTATTATTCTTTGGGCTAATCCTTCGGCAATAGCTGTTTTCCCGACTCCAGGATCGCCAACTAAAACGGGATTATTTTTGGTGCGACGACCTAAAATTTGAATGGCGCGCTCGATTTCTATTTGCCTACCCACTACTGGGTCTAATTTTCCTTCTGTGGCAAGTTGAGTTAAATTTCGACTAAACTGCTCTAGTTTGGGTTTTTGTGAGGGTCGATCGCCAAAACCAAAGGGATTATTTCTATTAGCAGTAGCTGCTACAGTTTCTTTTCCTTTTTCACTGAGTTTTTTAATTAACTCAATTCTCAGCTTATCTAGATCGATACCTTGTTGGACTAATATTTTGGCAGCTAAAGTGTCTATTTTTCTGGTAATAGCCAACAAAATATGTTCGGGACTAATGTTTTTGTTCCCTAATTGACGAGCTTCTTGAAAAGCTTGCTCAAAAATATCTTTTACTTTTGGTGTAAAGGGAATATTGGCAGGACTAAAACCATTGCCACGACCGACAATTTGTTCGATTAATCGGCGAGTGCTATTAGCTTGGACTTGCCAGTCTGCTAGTAATTTTGCTGCCGTAGATGTACCCTCCTCTATCAACCCTAATAAAATATGTTCGCTACCTACTAAATTATGACCTGTTTTTCTGGTTTCTTCCTGAGCCAGAATTACACTTTTAATCGCTTTATCATCAAAATATTCAAACATAAGTAAAATAATTTCCTATAATTAACAATTCTTTATCTGCTACATTCAATTTAGCGTTTTTTTCTTATGGGGTTGTAGTCGTGAAATCCGTAATGTTGGATAGAACTTAAAAAGTAGATACATAAATAATCTTAAATTTTTGAATAATTCAATTAAGGTTTTGTAGAATTTAAGGCGAGATCGGCAACCTGAATTAAGTACCAAATTTTTAATTGAGCCATGACGCGAATCAAAATCTTAATTGTAGAAGATGAACCAATATTGGCTCTCGATTTAGCTAATAAATTAAGAAAATTAGAATGTGAAATCATCGATATTGTCTCTACAGGAGAAGCAGCAGTTAATCTGGTTGAGAAAGCATATCCAGATTTGATTTTTATGGATATTAAGCTAAAAGGGGCAATAGATGGCATTGAAACCGCCAGGCAAATTTTACAAATAAAAGATATTCCGATTGTTTATTTAACTGGTTATGTAGATGAAGCAACAGTAGAAAGAGCAGAAGCGACAGGTTGTTATGGTTATATGATTAAACCCTGCAAAGAAGTAGAACTATACGCTACTATTAAAATCGTTTTAAAAAAACACGCTGAACTTGCTAAGGTAAAAACTTTTTTATCTCAAGAATCCGCTGAATCTCCTGCCCAATTATCTTCTTACTACAATTCCCTTACTCAATTACCCAATCTTTTATCTTTACAAGAAGAATTCATCAAAACTTTACAAAAAAAAATTTTTTCTCGAAATTACCATTCCCCAAAATCCGCTCTACAAGATTCTAACTCCAATAACTTCAAAATTGCAGCGATCGCTTATCTAAATGTCGATCGTTTTTATCGGATCAATAATGACTTAGGATATAAATACGGTAACTTATTACTCCAGCAAATTGCTCGAAGATTGCAAACTAGTTTGGATGAAGACATTTTAATTGCACATCTCAACACGGATGAATTTGTCTTGGTTTTTTTGGAGCTAGAACAAAGAAAAAGCATTATAAGCAGAATCGAGTGGATTAGACAACAATTTAACCAACCCTTTTTACTCCATCAACGAGAAGTTTTTTTAACCGTTAGCATTGGTATTGCGGTTTATCCGTGGAATGGTACAGAAATAGAAAAGCTTTTACAAAAAGCTTATCGAGCAATGAACCAAGCCAAACACAAAGGAGGGAACCAATATCAATTTTATCAAGCTGCTGTTGAAACTAGAACGGATACTTTAGCTTTAGAAACCGATCTGCGTTACGCTTTGGGCAGAAAAGAATTACAATTGCGTTATCAACCACAAATCTCTTTGAAAACTGGCAGAATCATAGGTGTAGAAGCCTTAATTCGTTGGCATCATCCCCATAAAGGAATAATTTCCCCTAGTATTTTTATTCCTTTAGCAGAGCAAACAGGATTAATTAATGCCATCGGCAAATGGGTTTTACAGCAAGCTTGTCAACAGATGAAAACTTGGCAAGTAATGAACCTAGATATAAATCGTATTGCCGTCAATCTTTCTGCTAGTCAGTTTAATCAAGCGAATTTGGGCAAAACTCTGATTAAAATTTTGAAAAAAAATCAATTAGATTCTCAATGCCTTGAATTAGAACTTACCGAAAGCACTTTAATTGCTAATCTCGATTTAACTATTCATCAATTAAACAATCTCAAATCTCTAGGCATTAAAGTAAGTGTCGATGATTTTGGCACTGGTTACTCATCTCTGAGTTATCTACAAAAGTTTCCTTTTGATATTCTCAAAATAGATCGTAGCTTTATCAAAGATATCGATCGAAATGGCAAAAATGCAACCATTACGAAAAATTTGATTCACCTGGCTCATCAACTTCATCTAAAAGTTATTGCTGAAGGGGTAGAAACTCAAGCAGAATTAAATTTTTTAATTAAAAATAAATGTGACGAGGTTCAAGGATATTTTTTAAGCAGACCATTATTAGTTGAAGAATTTGAACAATTGTTTCGAGAACAAAATTTAAGACTTCCTACCATCGAGCCATAATTTACAAGTTATTTTTTTGTCTTTATTTTCATAGATAATTTTCATCCCTAAGTACCTAGGCAAAATTATTTATACAGTCGCGCCTTCGTACTAACGACTAACTACTAACAAAAACACGCTTCTCAAACAAGTAATTAATTTTGCACGACCACTTATATCTCTTCTCCTGGTAAATAACAAGTTTCTGAAGGAAGAGCCGTGGTATTAATTTTTATCTTGCTATAACCTGTATGAGCTAACAGTTGAGAAATAGTTTCTTTGGCTTTACTATTAGCTGTATTTAATATTCCTTCATGACAAGCACTACTGACAATTTTAGCTAAAGTTTTTTGTTGGGCTAATGTTTGCAAACTAGGAGCAACATCAGGTCCTAAATTTAAAAAACCTCGGTCATAATTGTAAACATAAGAATTATTGACATCAATTTTACTATCGAGAATTTGTGGGGGTGGTAAAGTAACTTCTATTGTATTATGATTAATCGTGATATCCTGGGTCGTAATTTTGCTTAAATCGATTCCTGCTTTTACTTCTCCATGACCGACATATAGAAGTTTGGTAGTACCAATTACAAAATCCCCTAACTTTCTTTCGGCAGTAGCAGGTACAGTAGCCTCCATTGTATATACCGTAGTAGTTAACTCTTCGATTTCTTGGATTTGCTGCACTACTAAAGTAGGAAGATCGATTTGCGATCTAACAGGTGGGGGTTGCAAAAATTTTTCTACTTTTGTGAGTAGTCGATCGCTCGTTTGCCAAACACCTATAAAAAATAGGGTCAAGATAATGCTTATGCTTCCCGTTCCCCAAACTATTAAGTACTTGACCAGAGATAAAGGCTTTTTTGATGACTGCATGATTTATCTGAGATAAAAAAGAAAATAAAAAATATTATCGCTCGTTTTTTTGAGCTTAGATAATGATTAAACTAATAGCTCTGATTTTATTTAATTTAACCGTAATATTAAGCAAAATTCTATCGGTTAAGTTTACTCCAGCAAGCTAAGATACTTAAAAAAGATAATCCCATTATTCCTGCGATTGGATTGCCGTCAATACCTGTAACCCATTCGGGAACTCGATCGCTATATTTATATAACTGCCCTACATTAAGAATATAGTACCCCCAAACTAAACCTCCATGAAGACCAATAGAAATACCCAAACGATTATTATGCTTCCATTTTGCCCAAACTAAGGTCAAACCTAAAAGAAATAAAGCAGGAAAAGTAATTAAAGTCCGCAACACCTCTGTTAGTGGTTTAATAAAATGAGCCACGGCAAAAATTGCAGCATCGATCCAAGCTGTAGTTTTCTGAGGATAATCTCTCTGCAATTCTTCTAATATCCAACCACGAAAAAATAATTCTTCGGCCAAAGCAATTCCCAAAGCACTCAATAACCCTTCTAAAACTATTCTGACTAGTAGAAACGAAGGAGTATTAAACTCTACCCAACCTAAAATTGCTTCTAGTACAAATAAACTAAGACAAAAACAAAAACCAATCGCCAAACCATTAATTAACTCGATTCCATTTTTTCGAGTCCAAACTAAGCCAAATTTTCCCAAATTATTAGCTTCTCGATCGATATATTTCCCCCAAGTTTGAATCGAAAGTAAAAACTCAATAAATAACAATCCCATGGTTAGAATTGTTACTAGATTAGGATCTTGACTGAATAATAAATAAATGGGTATTGCTAAAGGTAGCCAAATTAAAATTAAACAAGTCAAAAAAGAAATTATTCTAACTACAGACGAAGCTGTTCTCAGTTTGGTAATGAGGTAAAGCCAAAAATTGGACTGCATCAATTAAGTTTATAGCTTGGAATTAAATATGTAAATGGTTGAGGTACTTAAAGATTAATTGATGTTTAATCGATCGAACTCAATTTTTAAAATTAAATTACCCACTAATTATTTATGGCTTAAAGTTTCTTCAGTTAAATATATAATCTTATCGACGCGAAAAGTTTTCATCAAATCTAAAAGAATTTCAGCAAGTTCGGATTTTGTAGATGGAATCTCATCGATAAGTTCACTCAAATATTTATTATCGACAACTTCTGCTGCTTGATATAGTTGCATTAACCATTCTACTGGCATACTTTCTAGATGCTCTAAAGCTATTTGCTGAGTGATTTTAGTCGATCGGCTACTATAAAAACTAGTGTTAATATTAGTTGATGAATCAATTTCCTCATAAACATAACGTACTCCTAAATATTCGCTAATTTTTTCTAATAATTCTGAAGCACGAAAAGGCTTAAGTAAAAAATCGTCACAACCAGATCTTAAAATATGCGATCGCTCTTCCGCCACAATACTAGCAGTTAAGGCAATAATTTTAGTTTCTTTTCCTATGGAGTGATTTTTAATTGTTTTCGCTGCTCGATAACCATCCACAATAGGCATTGTCACATCCATCCAAATAAGATGAGGTAGCCAACTAGACCAAATATCGATAGCTTCTCGACCATTTTGAGCTTCTCGGACTTCAAAGCCTAGAGGTGTTAGGAGTGCGGTCAATACCATTCTAGCTTCAGGGTTATCATCGACAACTAAAATTCGGTAGGTTGGTTGTCCTGATTCTAAAGCAATAATCTTGCGCTGAATTGTATTCACTCTAATTCGAGCGGTATCGCCCAATTTAAAAGGAATTTGAAAAGTAAAAATTGTTTCTTGTTTAGGTTTACTTTTTACAGTAATTTCTCCGCCCATTAATTTAACAAATTTCTGAGAAATAGCTAATCCTAATCCCGTTCCCTGCTCTGATTTTATACCAACCTTAGTTTGGACAAAAGCAGTAAACAACTTATCTATTTCTTGGGGTTCAATTCCCACACCAGTATCTTTAACAGTAAAGCGAAGTAAGCAAATATTATCGGATTCTTGAAAGTTTGCTTGTATAGTTTCTTCTAAGATTACTTCTAAGTTTACATATCCTCGTTCGGTAAATTTAATTCCATTGCTTAATAGATTAATTAAAATTTGCCGTAATTTTTGGGCATCACCATAAAGATACTGAGGTACTTCGTTATGGAGATCGAAGTTTAATTCTATTCCTTTAAGTTGAGCTTGGCATCCAAGCATATCTTGCAAGTTATTTAGTAGATCGTATAAATCAAAACTATCGTTATTTAAAGTAGTTTTATTAGCTTCAATTTTAGAAAACTCTAAGATATCATTAATTAAATTGAGTAGATGTTCGCCACTCTGTTCGATAATATCTAAATATTTTTTTTGTTCGCGATCGATGTTGGTATTTCTTGCTAAAATCTGCACAAATCCGAGAATAGCATTAAGAGGAGTTCGTAATTCGTGACTCATATTAGCTAAAAATTGGCTTTTAGCTGCATTTGCTGCTCCCGCGACGGCTGCCAACTTTTCTAATTCTAATGTCCGTTCTTGTATTTTAAGTTTGCGTTCTTCAGAAATAGACTTCAGACAAGTGATAACCCAGGATATACCCAAAATACCTAACAAACCAGCCAACAGGATCGTACCGCCAGATATATTATCAGATCCGCTTGTAACAGTTATGTCCTCAATGTCTTTAGCTCGCTCTGTGGTTTTCTTACTATAAGGCGATCGCGCTTTATTTCTGGCTAAGATAGATAAGTCTGCATTTTCCATAGCTTGAGCCTCGATCGAATGACTAGGAAGATTAGACATGGTAGATAAAGTAATCCCCATACTTAGACAAAAAAGTAGTTTTAATAGAGGGATTGAATGTTTCATCAGATAGTTAGTTAATCGATTTAATAGCAATTTGGGAAAAATTATATTCAGGTAGTTGTATTTATAATTCCCATTTTGAAAAAAGATTAATTCTACTAACGCTCTAGAAAATTAGCCTTTCTACCTATACTTAAGAAAATCAAATCAATTCCAAGGGAAAAAATGTTAACTCGATCGCTCTTAAGGGGAAATCTAAAAGATGTAGCTTTTTAACATCTTTGGTCTGACTCTTGAATATCCCATCTAATTTGACTCCCAAGGCAAACATTCTGGTTGTTGATGACACACCACAAAACTTAGAGTTACTCTATACCATGTTAAAACAGCAGGAATTTAACGTACGCTGTGCTATCAATAGCTCGGTAGCGTTAAAAGTAGCTCAGTCAGGATGGACAGATTTAATCCTATTAGATATTAAAATGCCAGGAATAAATGGCTATGAAGTTTGTCAACAACTGAAAAATGACCTAAAAACTCGTGATATACCAGTAATTTTTCTAAGTGCCTTAGATGATATTGCCGATAAAAAGAAAGCCTTTGCTGTAGGAGGCGCAGACTATATTTGTAAACCTTTCCAGCTTCAAGAAATTTTAATTCGCATCGAAAACCAACTAGCGATAGTAACAGCCAAACAAAAAGTATCGCAACTAAATTTAGAATTAGAACAAAGAGTTAAAGAGCGTACCACAGAATTAGAGCAAGCTAACCTACAGCTAAAACAGGAAATTATCCGTCGTCAGCATTTTCAAAAACAATTAGTTCATTTAGCCACAAGAGATGAACTTACAGGTTTACCCAATCGTCTTTTATTTATGCAGCGATTAAACCAGGTGTTAGAAAAAGCAAAACAACAGTCAGATTATTTATTTGCGGTTTTATTTCTAGATTGCGATCGCTTTAAATTAATTAATGATTCTTTAGGTCATTGGGTAGGCGATCGAGTTTTAAGTGAAGTAGCTCATCGGATACAATCATTTCTGAGACCTGGGGATTGTCTGGCTCGTTTTGGTAGCGATGAGTTTATTATTCTGATTATAAACCGCAATATCTCTGAGGTTACTGCCCTTACTCAACAAATTCAAAATAAGCTGAAACTCCCTATTCAAATCGATCGCTATCAGTTATTTGTCAGTACTAGTATAGGTATAGCTGCGGGAAGTAAAGATTATGAAAAATCAGAACATATTTTAAGAGACGCAGATACGGCAATGTGCCAAGCAAAAAAAAATGGTAAAGCTTGTTATCAAGTGTTTCATCGCGATATGCACGATCGGGTAATAGATAGATTGAAATTAGAGACTAATCTGAGGCTGGCTTTAGAAAGAGAAGAATTTATGGTTTACTATCAACCAATTATCTCTCTCAAACGCAATTTAATCGTTGGTTTTGAGGCTTTAGTACGTTGGCAGCATCCAGAATTAGGTATTATTTCCCCCGCAGATTTTATTCCTGTAGCCGAAGAAACTGGATTGATTATCAATCTCGATTTATGGGTGATGAATGCTGCCTGTCGTCAAATTCGTATGTGGCAACAAAAGTATAGCGATCGAGAATTTACTATTAGTGTTAATCTTTCGGTTAAACATTTTTCTCAACCTAACTTAATCGAGAAGATCGATCGCATTTTACAAGCAACTAAACTCGACAGTCAGAATTTAAAATTAGAAATTACTGAAAGTGCTATTATGGATAACCCAGAATCAGCAACCATAATCTGTCAGAAATTAAGACAACGACAAATTCAGTTGAGCATAGATGATTTTGGTACTGGTTATTCTTCTCTTAGTTATCTGCATCGTTTCCCTGTAAACACATTGAAGATCGATCGCTCTTTTATTAATCGTATCGGTAATAATGGCGAAAATATGGAAATTATTAAAGCTATTGTAACTATTGCTCATCATCTAGGCATTGATGTTGTAGCAGAAGGAATAGAAACAGACCTGCAAAAAGTCTCCTTGCAACAAATAGGATGCGAATATGGACAGGGTTATTTATTCGCCAAGCCTTTATCAGATAAGGCAGTAGAAGCCAGATGGCAAAATAACCCAGCCAATTTAAAACCGAAAACGATCGACTCCTATCGTTAAATATCTAATATATTTAGTCCTATCTTGAAAACAAGTAAATTAGATCTAATTAAATCGAGCGCAGAGCGAAAACCAAGGAACAGTAAGCAAACAGACAAATCCGTGAATTAATTTAGCTTAGGTACTTATATTATCATCAATCGAATTTAGGATAATAGCCTGACTAGAGCGAGTTATCAGTATAAAAATTATCACTTTAAAAATATTTCTACAGAAATAATATTAATTTAAGATCGTTAAAAAAACATTGCTTATTTTACATTTTTTTATATATTTCCTTTTTAGAAAAGAAACGGATTCTATTTTGTAAATTATAAATTTCTAAGCTTAATTAAAACAATTTCTATCTACAATAATTCGTGATTATTATCAATTGAAATAAATCTATATTTCAATAACAAGTTAATCAACTTTCTTCCTAATAAATAACAGTTAAAATTTTAATGGTTCTAGGAAAAGTGGGGGAAAACTTCCAGGGTTAGCAGGCGCAGGAGGCTATTGTAGTGGCGGTCAAACTTGCGATCCAAATATTTAAAACTGCTTGTAATGCTCCAGATGAATCCGACAAATTTTGGTCGATGAACCTATGGAGTTCGGCTTTTACTTGTACGAGTTTGGGTACGGGAGATTCCCCTTTTAAAAAAGAACCACCCTCTCTACCTATTGCTTCACCAATTGAGAATTTTCGACCAGAGAGAATTTCTCGCTGTATGGCAAGATTTCGATCGTTATCTCGATCGCTTTTTTTTAGATGTGATATTACCTTTTCTCAAAAAATTTTTAGGCTACGGTTTATTAATGCTTGAGTTATAAAAATATTTTAGAAAGTCCCGTAATTATTTGCATTAGCTTAAAACTAACTCCATCTGCGGAAAAATGCGCCATCTTCTCCTGCATTTGCGGTTAGCTGTTCGATTTCTTTCATTTGGTTTGCATTTAACGGTTGGAAAGCTTGGGCAACTCTAACGTTCGATTCTAATTGTTCTGGATTTTCTGCTGCAATGATACAACAATGGACTCCAGGTAAAGACATTGTATAGCCCATAGCTTGCTCCATTCCTTTTAATAACCCAGGTTTGAATAAACGTCCGTAAGCAGGTACTTTCATGGCAATTACACCGACATTTTTTTCTCGTGCTACGGGCAAGACTCCAGCAGCAAAAGGACGTGGATGATGAACATCGGCAGCATTGAGAGAAATTAAAGTAGTGTCGAAAGGATATCTTTCTAATCCCTTAGCAATAATATCGGGTTCGTGATGTCCTGTAATTCCCGCAAATTTAATTAATTTTTGGTCTTTAGCTTCTTCTATGGCTTTAATTGCTCCATTATTACCAAAAATCTTGTCTAATTCCTCATCAAAAGAAACATGGTGTAATTGCCAAGCATCGAGATAATCTGTATTGAGCCTAGATAGCGATCGCTCTAAATCTCTCCAAGCACCATCGCGATCGCGAGCAGCAGTTTTACTATTGAGAAAAATATCATTACGATAGGCTGGTAAAACTTTGCCAAAATGAGACTCGCTAGGGCCATAATCGGCTGCGGTATCATAGTAAACTATCCCCAAAGCCAAGGCTTTTTCAATTAGTTCGATCGCCTCTTTTTCTCGGCTAGAGCTAGATATAGGTGTTCTCCCCGCACCCCCTAAACCCAAAATTGGCAGACTTATTCCTGTATTTCCCAAAATTCTTTCGGGCATAGGCTGAGTAGGAGTAGATAAGGACGCGACCCCGCCCTTCGAGGGCGGGGCTTGTGTCGTCCGTGAAGACAAAGAAACCTTGCTTTCTTGGTGAGTAACAGCTTTACTACCCACAACGGTAACTGCTGCTGCTGTCCCTGCAATCAGAAAATTTCTGCGAGTTGTTTTGTAATTCATGATTGTTAGTGGTTAGTGGTTAGTGGTTAGTTGTCAAAATTGATTAATTACTTACTACTTATTAGTTACTACTTATTAGTTACTACTTATTACTTACTACTTACTACTTACTACTTCCCCATAACCGTACTAGCTATTTTTAGCTTTTCTTTGGCTTCTCTGCGCCTCGGTACTTCGTAAGTATAAAAATCGTAGGCTAATTTTGTCTTAGGGAAAATTGCCCGTGCTTCTTGTTTGAGATTATCTAATGTAATCGGATTTCCAGGGACATAACGAGGACTAAAATGAGTCATAATCAATTGCTTTACTCCTGCTAGCAGGGCTACTTGTGCTGCCATAGTCGAAGTAGAGTGTAACCGTTCAAAAGCCATATCTGCATCTTGATGAGCAAAGGTAGCTTCATGAATCAAGACATCGGCATCTTGAGCTAATTCTAGTGCGGAATCACAAAAGATGGTATCGGTACAGTAAACTACTTTGCGACCTATTTCGGGTTCGCCACAAAGTTCTGTTCCTTTAATGATGCGTCCATCGGCTAAAGTAATTGTTTTTCCTTGTTTTAATTCACCGTAGATTGGCCCTGGAGGAATGCCTAAAGCTTTGGCCTTATCGATATCAAATCTACCTGGACGATTTTTTTCTGCGATCCGATAGCCATAGGCAGGAACACGATGTTTTAGTAAGGTGCAACTAACACTAAATTCTTTATCTTCGTAAAGTATTCCTGGTTTAACGGTATGTAGCTGTAGGCGCGAACCAAAATTTATATAAGAATACTTGGCACAAGCTTGGAGATATTCTGACAAACCTGGAGGGCCATAAATATGAATTTCTTGAGCGTTACCAGCTAAACCACAACTAGCAATTAATCCCATCAACCCGAAGGTATGATCGCCGTGCATATGGGTAACAAAAATGCGCCTGATTTGAGAGGTTTTAATTTCGCTACGCAGAAGTTGATGTTGTGTACCTTCTCCACAATCAAATAGCCATACTTCTGCCCTTTGGGGAAGACGTAAAGCAATACTAGAGACATTGCGCGATCGAGTTGGTACTCCTGAACTTGTTCCCAGAAAAGTAATTTCCACTTTTAATTGTTAAACTTAGTGCTTGACGATTGGATTAATCAGTTATTTACTTTAAACATCTTAGCAGTTATCGATTTAGCTTAATTTTGAGTCATTATGAGGCGATTGAGGCTAAACCAATTTTGCTAAAAAAAATATATCATTTGAGAGATTCAGGCACTAACTCAGAAAACTATTTTGTTGGGAGGTCAATGTAGATTGTATGAGCTTTGATAATTCATCAACCCATCTCAAAAAATTATTTAAGTCGTTTCTCTTTTTGTCTAAACGTAATTGGTGGCTGGCTGTTTTCTTTTGGCTGGTTATGATTTTACCCGCTCAAGCCTTAGAATTAAGGGTAGCAATTAAAAAAAATGTAGCTCAACTAAAGGTTGGTAGTTCTACTTCTGCTGTTGTTCGTAATGGTGCGGGAGAAAAGATCGGTGAATTAACACCTATGGCTGCTTTAGAGGCTGAACCTCAAGGAAATGGGATTAATTTAGAGCAATTGGGGTCGGTCGAAATAATCGTCGAACCAACTAACAATGGCTATATTTGGATTGGCGATCGCTGGTATCGGGGTAGCACTCGTTTAGTACGCCAAGGAAATGGAATTACAGCAATTAATTATGTTGACTTGGAACAATATCTTTATAGCGTAGTCGGAGCAGAAGCGGTAGCTAGTTGGCCGATCGAAGCTCTTAAAGCCCAAGCTGTAGCTGCTCGTTCCTATGCTCTGTATAAACGTTCTAGTGCTAGCAATAGTTTATACGATCTAGATACTACTATCAGTACTCAGGTATACAAAGGTCTCGATAGCGAATATTTAACCACTCATGAGGCAGTTAATAAAACCCAAGGACAAATTATGACCTATGGGGGTAAGGTAATTTTGGCTGCATTCCATGCTTCTTCTGGGGGACATACAGAAAATGTAGAAGATATTTGGACTTCTCCTCTTCCTTATTTACGGGGAGTAGTAGATTATGACCAGCAGTCTCCTGTATTTCAATGGACTAAGGTTTTTTCTCCTGACGAAATTAGTACTCGTCTGGGAACAGTAGGTAGAATTAAAAGCATGATTCCCGAACAAACAACTCCTCACGGACGGGTTGTGACCATGAAAGTGATTGGCGATCGCGGTATAACGACTGTTACGGGTGCAGAATTACGTAAAGTCCTCGATCTCCGCAGTACTCTATTTCGTGTTACCAGCGATGGTAATAATATTCAAGTTTACGGTAGAGGCTTTGGTCACGGTTTGGGTTTGAGTCAATGGGGAGCTTATTCTTTGGCGAAACAAGGTATTCAATATCAACAAATATTGGGTCACTATTATCAAAAAGCAACTCTATCTAGATTTAATTAAAAAGAAAGAGCGATCGTTTTATTCAAGATAGCGATCGCTTTTCTAATTGATGACACGCCCTAATTTAGCAAGGCTATAGTAAAGAAAATTAAACTGTTTTTTAGATCGCTCTTGTACTCGTGAAAAAACTAGGTGTTTATTTTTTCATTTTACTTAGTCTTGTTACTGTCTTACTGTCGTTATTAGGATACTTGGGAAAGTCCCATCTGTATTTGGAGTTACTAGTTAACTTCAAATTACAGTATTTTTTACTATCTTTAATTCCTCCCATTTTTTTTGTTATAACCCGACGTTTTATTTGGTTTATAGTTAGCTTTTTGTGCCTGTTATTAAACTTTGCACCTATAGCACCCTGGTATTTGCCCTCAGCCTTGTCTTATCATGTACCATCCGCTCGACTAGTTACCAGACTATTTCTGTTTAATGTTTTACATCAAAATACTCAATATTCAAAAGCTATCTCTCTAGCCCTCTTCTGTCAGACTCCGAAAACTTTGGTCATTTGTAAATTCTCTAACTCTTGTATAGCAAACGATTACCTAGTTATTTATTAGTATAATTTGCTTAGGCGATCGCCTAAGTCGAAAATGTAACC
>JBFRWK010000165.1:0-11132 GCA_051439545.1 Xenococcaceae cyanobacterium
ATTTGTGAAATGTACGGACGACGTTTGCAGGTACAGGAAAGATTAACCGCCCAAATCGCCGATGCACTCCAAGGATTATTACAACCAAAAGGGGTGGCGGTAGTAGTAGAAGCAACCCATATGTGTATGGTACTGCGGGGAGTCCAATAACCTGGTTCTTGGACTTCCTCCAGTGCAGTTAGAGGTGTATTTGCTAATGATGCAAAAACCCGTCAGGAGTTTATGAGTTTAATTCGCCACAATCCTGGGTTGCGTTGATCGATCTGCGTGTCACTATTAGAGATGGGTCTCAAGCTCATCTCTTCATTTTTGACCAACAAGATACAAAGCGTAGCTTAGTCAGCCTCTCGCTCCATCAACAGTTTCCACAAGATATCTCTTGTATTTGTGTTCGCCCATTTCAATTTACCGACGTTAGCTTTATGTCAATTCGACAACCCAGCAGTCACAAAACTGTTTATGATTTCCTCAAACAACTTCAAAGAGAAATTGATGCTCAAGATTTGTATTTAGAATTACAACGTCAAGGCAAAAAGATCGGATTAGCAACAGTGTATCGTGCCTTAAAAACTCTTCACAAACAAGGATCGATCCAAGAACGAATGAGTATCAAAGGTAAATCTTTGTATAGTGCTACTTCATTCCACCAGCAACATCACCTCAACTGTCTTCACTGTCAACGTTCGATTGTTATCGATAGTTGTCCGATAAACGACAAGTTAGATATTTGGTTTCAATCTCAAGAATTTAAGGTTTACTATCATACTTTAGAATTTTTTGGTTTATGCGCCGACTGTCAAGAACAAGAAGCATTTCACCAATCATAAAGCGATCTCGATTCTTCGGAAATCGGGTTCTGTCGCAAAAAGTTTAAAAATTCTGATTTTGTTGCAAAAACTTGAGACATTTTGTAGCATATTAAACTTCAATCTTATATTAGAACTAATGAACTCAACAAGTCGATTGGACAAGCTGAGGTTTCCTCAGCGTCCCTCGACTTCAAAGCAGCCGTTTAATCAGTGCAAGCTGACAACAAACTAGCTAACTTCAAGACATATCGCTTATCTGTTTTCACTCGATTGTTTGCAGTTACTTCCACGCTGCCTGGGTTGACTACTATATTTTCTATTCCTGCTTTCTCTAATTTTTGATGTAGGACGAACCTAGAAAACCCTGCTTCATATGCACTATAAATCTTCGCTTATTGTAATAAATAACTTCCATTTATTTTTACAACTATGAACATTGAGCGTACTCTTATTGTCGGGGGGACACACGGCAATGAGCTTACAGGAATTTACCTGGTTAAAAAATTTGAACGTGAGCCTCAGTTAATCCACAGGGAAAGCTTTGAAACTTGTACTTTACTAGCCAACGAGAAAGCATATGAAATTGGGAAACGATATGTTGACACTGACCTAAATCGTTGTTTTCAAAGCTCTTGTTTGAACAATCTCAAACTGTCAAGTTACGAAGCACAAAGAGCTAAAGTGATACACCACACCTTTGGGACTAGAGGCAATCGACCAGCTGACTTAGTTGTTGATTTACATAGCACAACATCTAAGATGGGATTAACAATTATTCTGGCAAGCAAGAAACTATTTAACTTACAGTTGGCAGCCTATCTTTGTGATGTAAATCCAAACATCAAGGTACTTTACTCAGCACCCAAAACTCAAGACGATTCTTATCTAGACTCGATTTGTGAATTTGGTTGCACAATTGAAGTTGGTGCTGTTGCCCAAGGAATATTAGATGCCAATTTATTCCAGCAGACTGAAAAACTTATTCACACAATTCTTGATTATGTGCAAGCCTATAACCAAGGTGTGCCGCCTCAAGTAAGAGATCCACTCGTGGTTTACGAAAGCATTGGCACGATAGATTACCCCAGGAATGAGGCTGGAGAAATTCAAGCCATGATTCATCCTCAGCTACAATTTCGAGATTATCAAGCTCTGAATCCTGGAGAACCGATGTTTTTAACGTTTGATGGTCAGGAGATTGTATATGAAAATGATTCAGTTGTATATCCCATTTTTATTAATGAATCTGCGTATTACGAAAAAGGGGTTGCGATGTTTATTACCCGTCCAGAAGATTTTAGTACCACCAGGCAGCTAACCTGACCTTTTCACTGTTCATGACGGCGATCCGATAGTAACGGGTCGCCATGACAATTTAATATTTTTCCAACTAAAATGGCGATCGCTTTCTAATTTGGAACAAGGAGTCATAGAAATTATTCGGAAACGAAAAAGTAGATTAGGCCAGTTCGCTGCCGTAAATCAAAGAAACTATGGTTCTTTATCCGAATAATTATCTAAATTTGATGTTTTTTCTGGATAGTTCAGAGAGTTTGGTTACTCCCATCAGTTTCATATCTCTCTCTATTTCATTCTTCATATTAGAGATAGCTTTTTCGACTCCCGATTGACCACCAGCTGCCAAGGCATATAAATACCATCTTCCACCAGAACAGGCTTTGGCTCCAACTGACAGTGCTTTAAGAACATGAGTTCCTCTTCTGATCCCGCCATCGCAGATTACATCAATTCGATCCCCAACAGCATCCACTATATCTGCCAATTGATCGAAAGGCGATATACTGCCATCTAGTTGACGACCACCATGATTAGAAACCATGATGGCATCCGCACCTATGTCCACTGCTCTTTTGGCATCATCGACACTCATTACCCCTTTGAGACAAAACTTTTTGCCCCATTTTTGCTTAATTTCTGCGGCATCCTCCCAGTCCATTGATTGATCGAGCATGTTACTGAAATAATCTCCCACGGATACTGCTACGTTGGTTCCCTGGCGAACATACTGTTCTAATTGAGGTAAACTAAATTTTTCACGTAACACATAATTCAATGACCAACTAGGATGTAGGGCAAAACTAATTAAACTCTTCGGTGTAAGTTTTGGAGGCGTAGTGAATCCCGTCCAAAGATCTCTTTCTCGGTTTCCTCCCGTGATGGTATCAACAGTTAAAGCTATGGCATCAAACTTAGCCTCCTTACACATTTCGATCATGGCATCGTTCAAAGCTTTGTCTTTGTGATAATAAAATTGGAACATCTTTGGGGTTGATATTGTTTCACCGATCTCTTTTAAACTAACTGTGCCTAAACTGGAGACCCCAAAAAGGGTTCCGTATTTTTCTGCTGCTAATGCAACTGCTCGTTCACCTTCATAATGAAATAATCTTTGTAATGCTGTAGGCGAACAAAACATAGGAAGATCGATTTTCATCCCCATTACTTCGACAGAGGTATCTATTTCTTCAACTCCTGCCAAGACATTGGGAATAAGATCGCATTGTTCATAGGCAGAAGTGTTTCTTCTGTAAGTGACTTCATCATCTGCCGCACCGTCTATATAGTGAAACACCGGAGAGGGTAATTTTGCCTGAGCTAAAGCTCTAAAATCACTTGTGTTACGGCAATCTGCTACACTTTTAAATAATTTGAAATCGATCATCATTGACTAATGGCGTATCAGTTATCTTGACAATACCATTTTCAGAGTACTTGGGAAGCATCGACTGTTCGATAAAATGTCAACACCTCGATCGAACAGAAGCCGCGAAAGGCAGTATTTCTCTCGGTCAGAGGTAATTAACCAATATTAAGTGTCAAAAATTAACTGCTCTAGTTAAAGAGCTAAATTAATCGGCAAAAAAGACGAAGAAACGGCATAAAATCTGGTTTGTGCGCTAAATTTTAGAACAATTGCTTTTTTATGATTTTATCCAGGCAACTTTTACACGAAACAAATACACATAAACTTTTTGCTCTAGCTAAATTCTAATCCTTATCTACCTAGCGTAACAATGAGACATTCTGACGCTATTATTAGTAATAAGACAAGTAAAACCAAAAAACGCTCTACTAAATCTAGCAACAAGAGTAAATCCGATTTTAATTCTCAAAAAGAAATCAAATCTCCTACAGAAGCACAACTGTGTCAGAACAAATTTTACGAAGAATGTCCTAGTAGTGCAATAACTGACACGGTTTACACGGCAGGAGTTACGGGCATGGATTTTTGGGCAATAAGACACGATAGTTTGAATGGAGGGAAAGATTTTTCCTCTGGTAGAGTCGAGTTGCAAATTCGAGATAGATTTGACCTGACTGACTTTGCCGAAGTAGCATATCAAACTAAAGAAGTAATTGCCCATCAATTTGGCGAACAAACCCTAAAACTACACTATGCCCTAGCTGCGATCGCTTTCCGCAAACCTGAAGCTTGGAAGAAAAAAATTACTGTCTCAGTTTCTAAGCTTTTAGCTGACTTTGGTGAAGATAAAAAAAAGAGACAATACATATCAAAAAACGAAAGAAACAATAACTGCAAGGCAACTCGTTACTTTTCTAAAGATGAAAGACTACTTCAGATCGCTCACCAAGCCTACTTACTCAAGCGACTAGAAGTTTGGGTAAAAGAATGGAGAGTTCGCCATAAAGGTATTTTTTCCCTAAAAATGTCTAATCTTTGGGATATTTCTAGCATTGAACAAATTTCTCAAAAAAGTCTTTATGGTAACGATCGCATAATTGATATTGAAATTACCTACAGTCCTGGCTCTTGGTTTGAAAAATTTGCTGGTCATGAATACTTGTGCGAATTTGGGTATTTGACAGGCGAAACACTTAAATTAGACCCTTATCGAGAAATAATGGCGTTGAGAATAGCGTATTTTGCTCTTTTCGCTTTACAACAGAATAAAAGTGGTTATTTTCAGATACAAACTCTTTTAACAAGCATTGGTTATGGAAAGGAAATAGAGACTGCAAGAACCGATGGAAGTGCTGCTTTTAATCTAAAACGTAGTTTCGATCGAGGAATTCAAACTCTCGCTAAATTCGAGCATCCTTATACTTTTATTTATGACGATGGCGTTCCAGAATGGACTCGTTCAAATAGTAAAATTAAAAAACCAAGATATTGGTTTGATAAATGGCTACAGTGTTTTGGTACTTTAAATCAACCAGAAATTGAGCCAAAGCCAAAACCCCCAAAAAAATCCTCACCTAACTACCAGGACGGACATTTCACGGGTTCGAGGCAACCGAATCCTACGTCCTTCGGACGCGCCTCGCGAACGGACTTGCTTCGCAACCAAACCCCGTGTCCTCCTATTAAAAAACAGATCTCAATACCTGAGACAGAACTAAGCACAAATTTATTAGCCTTTGGGCAACGAATTAGAAAAGCGCGTAAAGCAAATAGAGAAAGTCTAAGAAATATGGCTAAAAAAGTTAATATCTCACCTTCTCGCCTATCCCAGATTGAGAACGGTTGCTATCCCCACCCAGTTAACACTGAACTCAAAATAAAACTGTTGACTTATTTAGGCATAGAAACATAGCCAAAACAGATAAACAACACATCCACATTGCTCAAAAGCTCTTCAATCAAGGGTTTTTTGGTGTGAAAAGATTTTTATAGTGTTTAGGAAAATTTTTAGCTCCTAAACAGTCATAAAATTTAACAAAGCCCAAACATTTGATATAGCAGTACTTTTAGCTCCTAAACAGTTTGGGGTTATTCGGAAACGTTTCGGGGTTATTCGGAAATGTTTCGAGGTTATTCGGAAATGTTTTATTTCAAAAAATCTTACTTGGCAAGCATTTTAGCTCCGAAACACCAAAATTAGTGTTTAGGAAATTCTCCTAAACACTCCTAAACACTCGTATTTTTGCGATATGGCAAAATGATAGTTGCAATATTTATCTGGCAAACAACTATGACCAAAAAATAATTCCGTTCGGTTGGTTTCAATAAACGAAAAAAGAGCCTAGACCCACAAGTAGGTATCTAAGCTCCCTTTCCTTTCTTTGAATAATTAAAGAAACAATATCTAAATCGCACTTAGTATTGTATCTTTTATTGTTCGGAATTGCACCCTTCGATCTCGTTCGAGGTCTATTTTGTGCTGCGCTAAAATATTTGGCGTAAAGAAAGCTATGGGAATTTAAATACTTGCTGTGTCGTGGTTTTAAGGCTTCTAAATAAATAATGGAGTCTGCATCAATGACGCAAAAATCGTCAAAACAATTTGCTGCCTTAGATAAATCAAATGAAAAACAACCACCAAACCAATTAACATCTGCCGAATATCAGGAACTCTACCAAGGAAGTGGAATTCACCTCGATTTAATTAAACTTAACTTTTTCCACCTAGAAGGTCAGGCAGCACTAGATCGACTATTTATCTCCGAAAAACTCCCAAGAACCAACACAGGTGCAATTAGCTATAGCCTCCTCAAACGCTACCGCCATATCGAAGCTGGAGGCTGGTGGGTTTCAGGGGTCGATGTCCTAAACAATTATATTGACGATCTCTGGGGACAATTTAAACCCCTTAAACCCAGGCTATCGGCAGCCTATAGCAAAATAATTAAATATGAAGCACCTCCTAAACACCCGACAGGGATAATTGCTCTTAAAGTTTCTCAACTTTTATGGCATAAAGTAGCCAAGCGAAACAAAGTCAAGCTATTTCTCTCTCTTTTGACTCTGAGACTGCGAGATAGAAATAATCCCCTATTATTCTGGGAATGGATAGTTTATCATCCTGAAATTCCTCTAATCATTACCGAAGGAGCTAAAAAAGCAGCTTCCTTACTCAGTTTAGGATACGCAGCGATCGCCTTACCTGGTATTTTTAATGGTTACCGCCAACCTAAAGATGAATTGGGCAGGAAAACAGGACTAGCCAAACTCATTCCCCAATTACAAGTATTTGCCACACCAGGGCGTACGATTTATTTTGCCTTCGATAAAGATACTAAAGCTAGTACCATTGCTAATGTTAATTCCGCGATCGCCAAAACGGGAAAACTCTTTGTTAAAGCTGGAGCTAATGTTAAGGTAATTCGTTGGCAAGAGCCAGCCAAAGGAGTTGACGATCTAATTGTTCAACATGGCGCAGAAGCTTTTCATCAAGCCTACAGTCAAGCATTATCTTTAGAAACCTGGTTAGTACAATCTTCAGTACAACTTACCTATCCAGCCAATGTTCGGGTAAATAGAAGATATTTAGGGTCATTAGTTAAGGCAGGAGGCAGGAGGCAGGAGGCAGAGGGCAGAGGGCAGAGGGCGGAAGACCAAAAAGATAAGCTGACTTACCTACACCCTACACCCTACACCCTACACCCTACACCCGACCAATTTTCTACCCCCCACACCCTAGAAATCCCCGAAACTGCCAAACTAATCGGTTTAAAATCCCCCAAAGGTACTGGAAAAACTCATCTAATCGAACAAATAGTCGAACAAGCAACCAAAGAAGGAAAATGGGTACTACTGCTCACCCACCGCATTCAATTGGGAGAAGCATTATGCCAAAGAGTAGGACTACCTTACCTAACAGAAATTAAAACAGTCGAATACGGAACTGTTTTCGGTTACGGACTATGTATCGACTCATTACATCCCAACTCAGGAGCGAGATTCAATGCCGATAATTGGCAAGATGGAGTAATAATTATCGATGAAGCCGAACAAGTAATTTGGCATATGCTCAATTCTGCTACCTGCGCTTCAGAGAGAGTAGAAATCTTAGCTCAGTTTAAAACACTAATTCAAAATAATCTTTCAGGGAACGGTAAAGTATATCTAGCCGATGCTGACTTATCAGATGTTGCTATTGATTACATTCGTTCTCTAGCAGGTTTTCATGTCGAACCCTTTTTAGTAGTTAACGATTGGCAACCACCTATTGAACAACGTTGGACTATACACAATTACGAAGAGAAAAATCCTGCTAGTCTAGTTCGGGATTTAGTTAGTCATATAGAGGCTGGTGGTAAACCCTTTATTAGTTGTTCGGCTCAAAAAATACAATCTAAATGGGGTACTCAAAACTTAGAATCTTATTTACAACAAGAATTCCCCGATAAGAAAATTCTACGTATAGATTCAGAAACAGTAGCAGATCCATCCCATCCAGCCTATGGTTGTATTGCCCATCTCAATGAAATTTTACCCCAATACGATTTGGCGATCGCCTCGCCTTCTATTGAAACAGGAGTCAGTATTGAATGCCAAAGAACCAATAATTACTACTCCCAAGTTCCCATAGCTTTTCAATTATTATTACGAGGAATCAGAACTTCTCTTGGCCGAGTAAAACAAATCCCCCACTTTGATTCTGTCTGGGCGATCGCTCAAGGGGTTCAAGCAGCCGATTCCATTCGTCAGGTACTAGCCCGCGTCCGTGGCAATGTTCCTCGCTATCTTTGGGCAGCCAAACGAGGTTTTTATAAATGTATGGTGGGAAATGGAGCTACTATTAAAAAAGCTTTGATTGCCAGTACCAGAAATAAAGCAAGTACTAATATTCGTTTACTCCAAGCTGCTGATGCCTCTTTATCCGACCTCGATCTAGATACCAATTTCCAACCAGAATCCCTAAACACCTGGGCTAAAAGAGGGTGCTATATTAACCTGACTATGCAGAATTATCGCACCTCAATTGTTGAAGGTTTAATTGCCGAAGGACATTTAGTGACCGCTCCTCCCGAACCTAAAGCAGAAAATCTCAATCCTACTACTGAAGTTGAAAAAGAACTTAAACAAGTAGCCGAAACTAAATATCAAGCAGAATGTAGCCAAGTAGCAGATGCACCTATCCCCACTGAGTCAGAATATCAGAAATTAAAAGATAAACGAGCTAAAACTAAAGAAGAACGATGGAGCGAACGTAAAGGTAACATTCTCAGGCGATATGGCAGTGATGTAGCTATTACTCCCGAACTAGTAGCTAAAGATGATGAGGGTTGGTATTCTCAATTGCTATCTCATTACTATCTTACCGTTGGTAGACCCTATTTAATCGATCGAGATTCAAGGCAGTTAAGAGCGTACGCTAATACTAATAAAAACCGTTTATGGCTGCCAGACTTTAATCGTAGTTTATTATCTACATCTCTGCGACTACTAGAAACTTTAATTATTGGTTTACTCAAACCAGGAGTTAAATACCGAGGAAGCGATCCTAATTTACAACTAATTACCGAACTAGCTAAGACAAATCAAAGAGAACTGAAAACTTTTCTTGGTATAACTATAGTTGAATCGGATACTCCAATTAAAATAGTTCAGAAACTTCTGAGTTTATTAGGACTCAAACTTACTTATATCGGTCGTTTGGGTTCAAGAGAACAGCGAGAAAGAGTCTATGTTTTTGAGCCTCCCAATGATGGTAGGGAAGAGATTTTTGCCACTTGGTTGCAAAGAGACAAAGCTTTTATAGAAACTGAATCGACTACTAATTTTGATTTATCTTCCGTGTCCACTATAGGGAAAGATAATAATTTATTTCCTGGGGTGGACATACAAAAAGAAAAAGAAACTCAAAATAGCCTTAAACCTGGAGTATTAGTTAAATGGTTAAAAGCCAAGGGAACATGGATCGTGCAAGCGACTACGGGAATGGTTGCCAAAATTAGAGATACTTATGGCAAGGAGGTATTAGTAAACTGTAAGGAATTAAATCTTTGCCTGGAGTGATAATAAATAATTGGGTTGTTTTAGGGAATTATTTGTTATCTGTAGGCTCAATATAAGTCAAACTATTACTCTAAAAATAGCCCTGGTTATTTTTGCTTTGAGAGTTACAAGTAAAAATGAGACAATATAGATGTCTAGTGCTATTTTTACCTGGGCATACTTTTGTGAATAGTCTTCGTGCAATGAGTCAAATTTCAAGAGATACTTCTAATCCCTATAGTCAGGAAATTGAACAGGTAGTAGGAACATTATCGAAGATTACGAACCGTTCTCCAGAAGAGATTAAGCCCTGCTTGGATGAACTCATTCAACGTCTGAGTCGAAAAAAAGATAATTTGGCTTCTGGTTCATTTTATGAAACCTCAACCCATGAAGAATGGTCAGTAGAATTTCATCGCTGGATAGATAGCCATAAGGAAGAAGATATTCCCATCCTCAGTGATGAAGCTATGACTAGAGAAAGTATGTATCCAGATCGGTTTTAATGGCTTATCTTTTAGATACCAATGTGCTGCTAAGAACTATTAATCCTAAAGACCCGATGCACAGTCAAGCAGTAACAGCGATCGATATTTTAAATGCTCGGCGCGAACGGGTAGTTATTGCACCTCAAAATTTGATTGAATTATGGAATGTCTGTACTCGTCCCTCGGAGAAGAATGGTTTGGGATTTACTCTTGAGAGAACTGAATTGGAAATTGACCGTTTGAAGGAGTTATTTATCTTTCTTCCCGATACTCAAGGGATATATTCAGAATGGGAACGGTTAGTTATACCGATTTCTTAAAGTTCAGCTACAGATAACGCAGAAAGAATAAAATCATATCCTGTAATAGAAGCGATATCTTCTTGACTAAATTTGGCTAAAATATTGGCTATGTTTTTTCGTAGAAAATCCAAAGAATCAAAGACTTTATTTTTCAAGAATTTTTTAACTTCTTTCCAAAATCTTTCAATGGGATTAACTTCTGGACAGTAAGGAGGTTGAAATAGTAAAATTATATTATCAGGAATAGATAAATCTAAACCTAGATGTGTTCGCCCATTATCTAATTGGATAATATGAATTTCATTAGGATAAGATTGAGAGAATAACTCTAAAAACTTCTCAAAGCAAGCAGTATCTAAATGACTAAATTCATAGAAAAAAGAATCGCCTGTTTTTGGTTCAACTAAACCATAAAGCCATAAATATTTAAATAACCAGACGCAAAAACTAGACCTTACCCTAACTAAGAAAGAAAATAAAACATTACAAGAGCTAGAGGTGTTGTCAACAGTACCTCTACGAATAAATCAAAGAAGCACTTCCTGGATTACTTACTGTATCTCGGAACTGTTCGTCAGCCTTTTTGAGATGAGGATGTACTACAGTAAAATTACGCAATAATCTAACTTCTGTTGTTTTGATAGGGACTGATTAGCGTTAATTGTAACTATGATTCAAGTTATGGGATTATATACCCATTAAATAGGATTTGCTGAAAAAGTAACCTCTAAAATTCACAATAATCATCTTGTTTAAAAGATAAGTTTTTCTGTTAAAAACTATGCTTTAATATCAACTTTGACAATAGAAGAGGCAAGAATTAAACCGA
>JBFRWK010000166.1:0-30817 GCA_051439545.1 Xenococcaceae cyanobacterium
AATACTTAAGAAGGGGTCTTCTAGCAAGCGTCCGCGCACTTCGAGAATTCGGTGAGAATCCAAAGGCTAGTAATCTAACCGTTAGGATTACGACTCAACAGATTTGTTGAGATTTTTATTAACGGTAATATGTATGCTGCTGCCAGTAGTAACTATGGTGCTGGATTTCTAGGCAGTAATGCAAATATCAATTATGGTTCGATTGGTGGTGCAGAAAGTGTTCTAGCTGCGGGAACGGTTTACAAAATGGATGCGGTTACTGGCGCACCTGCTGTATTCGTTCAACTACCTCAACAATCAAGTTCATTTACTCATACAGATCCTGAATCTAGCGATTCTGTACCTAGAACAACTGGTCCTGGTTTGGGTAATATACACCATGATAAAGTTCACGATCAGTTCTTTGTCAGTAACTTTGAAGATGGTCGGATTTATCGCGTTGATAGTAGTGGTAACATATTAGATTCTTACGATCCTGGGTCAGTTGATGGAGGTAGTGCGGGAAGAGTATCGGTCGATCAGAGCGTATATGGATTGACCGTTAGCCCCGATGGTACTAAATTATTCTTTGGGCGTAACGATACGGTTTATTCTACCGATCTCAATCCCGATGGTTCTTTAAGCGGTTCATCTAGTAGTTCAGAAACCTATACTGCGGGAAGTATTACTCATAATTGGACGAACTATTCTGGAGCAACTGAGACTGCCCACAATACAGTACCCGATGCAGGCAATGTAACTTTTGGAAGTACTTCTGTAACTTTGGATTCAATTATTTCCGACTTAGACTTTTTACCTACTGGAGAACTTATAGTCGGTACTAGAGTATACGATCAGGGCAATTTAGCTAGTTCTTATAATCATGGCGGTCATAACTATATTCTTGAAGATACTACCACTCCAGGAATATACGCAGATCGAACTGAAATTGTAGGGTTTTCCACTAGTACTCAAAATGCAGGAGATGACGGTTATGGTGGTATTGGCTATTCTAAACAACTAGATGATAGTTATGATTATGTCTTTTCTTCTTCCGATATTCTTGAAGAACAAGGACCTCATGGTATAGCTATTTTTCCAGACAATTATACTACTCAATTTGTTACCAATGATGACAGCCCTCAAACAACCGCAGATGGAAATGAAATTGTCCCCAGAGGTGCTATTAGCTATGGCGGAATTACTAATGATGCTAAAGGAGTAGGGGGAGATGTTGATGTCTTCAACCCTGGTTCGATTCAAGGGAATGTTTCCGAAGATACTACAGGAGATGGCAACGGTGATACTAATCTTTCAGGTGTAACCCTCACTTTATATGATGAGACTGGTACTAACCCCATCACTGATGTAGATGGCAATCCTATCACTACTACTACAGATGCCAGTGGTAATTACGTCTTTGATAATATTTTTCCTGGTGATTATACAGTAGTTCAAACCCAACCTGTAGGACTGGCTAGTCTTTCAGAAACCGAAGGTGGGACAGACGGAGATAATCCTTTAGGAGATAACACTGTTAATAACCAAATATCGGTTACTGTTTCCGTTGAAGAAAACGACCTTGGAAATAATTTTATTGAAGCAGAAGGTGACTACGGAGATGCCCCCGATACTACGGCGGGTAATGGTGCAGGAGACTATACTACTACCGAAGCTAATGGTGGTGCATCTCATGTAATCGTTAGTGGATTGAGCATTGGTAGTAATATCGACGTAGATGATGGTAGTTTACAAAACACAGCAGCAGATGCTGATGATACTAATGGCACTCCCGATGATGAAGATGGCATCAGTACCTTTGATATCCTGGGAGACGGTACTACTAGTTACAGCGTGGAGGTAGATGTTACCAATACCCCAGGGAATGCTGCCAATTTAGTCGGTTGGATTGACTTTGATGGAGATGGTCAGTTTGAATCCTCTGAAGCCTCTGATATCATCAGTAATATTACTACCAGTGGCACTGAAACCCTAACTTGGTCTAATCTAGATACCTTACCTGATGGTATTACTGTCGGTATTACTTACGCTCGCTTCCGCTTAAGTACAGATACCCTAGATGCTAATAGTTCCACTGGGGCAGCTACGGATGGAGAAGTAGAAGACTATCAAATTGACATCAAAAACAGTATTTCAGGTACTGGTGGTTCGGATTCATTAACTGGTTCTACAGGAGATGATATCTTTATTGGTGGTGCGGGACGAGATACTCTTACAGGAAATGGTGGTGATGATTGCTTCTACTTCAATCGCACTAGTGATGGTATCGATCTAATCGAGAATTTTGATACTAACGGAGACAAAATTGATTTTAGCAGTTTATTTGCTACTGGGGGAGAGTTAGCGGGTGCAACTATCTCTACCGATCCTATTGTTGATGGCTATGTTGAAGTTATCGGTGTTGGTTCATATACTCTGATTCAAGTTGATTTCAATCCCAGCGATGATGCAAGCTTCGATCCTGAAATTCATCCTTACAACAAAAATGTAGTTCTACTAGAAAATGTCGATCACAATACTATTGATGCCAGTGATTTCATTTTTTAAATGTAGAAGTAAATAAGGTGAGTAAATACCTGCCTACTAATTTTTTGTTCAATTAGTTCGATAGTTCGATCGATGATTTTCCTAAAATTATCCCACAAGTTTTTTATTCCTAATTAATTTAATGATTATGTCTTTATTTCATCTAAATCAATTTTTTGCTATTGCTACTAGTACTTTAGGTATAATTACTCTTGGCAATTTAGTATCAATTAACGCTGCTAATGCTTTTGGAGTAACTTTTCAAAATACTAATTTTGACGATCCCAATGATGGTTCGGGAACACTAGCTAATTGGTCAACCCATGGAGATGTCAGTACTGCGGGAGATATAAATTATACATCACCTGGCGGTACGGTTAGTCCAATTAGTGGAGCAAATCAAGCAATTATCACTACTGGCTATGTTGATGGAACTTATGATGGGACGGAAAGAGACGATGATGGTTCTTTTGAGTTCAATCAATCAGGTTTTAATCCTCTTGATGCAGATACCAATTCAAACTCTGGTGATTTACAGTCTCAGTTAGGTTTTGGGGTTAATGCTTTTAGCATTCCTAGAACGGGTTCGATACTTCCCGACCCTAGAACGTCTAAAGAAGGTTCGGCGATGTATCAAGATTTTACTATTACTTTGGATGGTAGCGAAGATAATTTTACGATTAACTTCAATTGGGCTTATGTTACTAATGATGGTGACGATCCTGACGGTTTGGGAGGAGAATCTGATTTTGCTTTTTGGAGTTTGGGACAAGTAAATGGTACTGACTATACAACGGTGTTTAGCAGCACAGATAGTCCAACCAATGAAATTGCTGTTCTAGATAGTAGTGGCGGAAGTATTGTACCTCCTACAGGAAATGATGTTTATGGACAAGGGGTGAATTATTCTTCTGTTAGTTATTCTGTTGATACCACTGGATTAGGAGCAGGAAATTATACTTATCGTGTAGGCTTTGGTGTAGTAGATGTAGATGGACTCGATCGCACTTCTGCTTTAATGCTAGATAATGTTGAAGTAGTCCCTTTTGAATTTTCTCCTGGTTTGGGTCTTCTCTTGATGACTAGTCTGTTTGGCTTTCAATATTTGCATCGTAAGCATCTAAATAAGTAGCGAGTAGCAAGTAGCAAGTAGCGAGTAGCGAGTAGCGAGTAGCGAGTAGCGAGTAGCGAGTAGCGAGTAGCGAGTAGCAAATAGGGAGTAGCGAGTAGCAAGTAGGGAAAAATTTTAATCTTCAAGGTTTTATAAATTATTGTGCCTACCTACTTAAGTCTAAAAATAACGATCGATTTCTCTAAGATATTAGGGTAAACAATGCCTACCTTACTTATAGTGCCTTTGTATAATTTCTACTGCTTTATTTAAAAATATATTCAACAATTAGTAAACAAAATGTAAAGGCGATCGCACTGGAACATAATTAACCTAAAACTCGACATATCTAGGTAAGAGAGTTGTTTGGGTCAGACGAAATCAATAGTCTAACCTATCTATAATCCTGGATAATTATGTTAATTTTCAAAAAAATTTCTCAAATATCTTTATTCGCTACTACTTCGATAGTCAGTAGTTTTTTTATTGCTAATTTACCAGCCGTAGCTGCAACTTTTTCCTTTTCCGAAACTATTTTAGAACTCGATAATTTTAGTATTTCTCCTCAAAATCCTTTCGCCGATAGCAGCACTAAAGCTGTGGCAGTTTCTAGAGAGGATGGAAATCTTGCCAAAGCAAATGCTGAAGGTAGTCTTATTTTTGAGGCTGACTCTAATTTAGCTGCTGTTAATGCTGATTTTTATAGCGAAGCTTCGGGAGAAGGTGATAATTTGTTTAGTTTTGGAGAATCATCATCTTTAGCTATAGGTAGTTTGGCGATCGATCCTAATGATATTTTGAGTTTTGATTTTGAATTAAATTTATTTACTTTCAATGAAGTTGACAGCTTATTAGATGCCAGTATCTCTACGTTTAGCGGAGTTGAAATTCTCTTATTTGACGATTTTACTAACGATCTAATAGGTAATTTTACTGCTATTAACAATCTAGATACTAACCTAGCGGATAATGTAAATAATGATTTTGTCTCCGTAAATGGCAGCCAAAATGTATTTTTTGAAGGTAGCAGTATAGAAGATTTTACAGGCAATATCGAGTCAGCAGAACTTTGGCTAGGAGGTTCGTTCGAGCAATCTTTTAACAATGCTACTCAAGTTAGATTAGAAGTAGCAACCCTCAATCGCTCTTGTGTTCAATCACCTTTAACTAATGACCCCTGTACCAGAGTCCCAGAACCAGATAATACAATAGTTTTACTATTTGGTTTTTTAGGACTAGGCATAATTTCAAGATTGGGGCTAAAGATCGATCGAGCAAAATAACAGAAACTGCAAGTTCAATTTGACCAAGAAATTTTTGATCGAATGACTTCGATTCTATGTGTAAGGAGTAGTATTTATCTAAACTTACTTGAGAAAAGGAAACTCGAAGAATTTGATGAAGAATTTATCGAAAATATGTGTTTTGTCGATGTCGATGATTTTAGTGGTCTTAAGTGGATGCAGACCCCAAAAATCATTGGAAGAGCGCACTGACCAAATCCACGATGAAGTCTTAACTGTCGATACCCATATCGATTGGCCATTTCAACAGTTTTTAAATCCAGATTTCAATCCGAGCCTCAGACATACTCTAGGGGAAGGTGACAGTGGGCAATGGGATCTAATTCGCATGAAAGAAGGAGGATTGGATGCTGTATTCATGTCAATATTTACACCACAAAGGCAGCGTACAGAGGAAGGGCATACCAAGGCAAAAGAAATTGCCCTCAAGCAGATTGAATTAACCAAAAAGATGGTTGCAGATAATCCCGATACAGCAGAAATCGCCCTGACTCCCGAAGATGCCTATCGTCTGGAAAAGGCTGGAAAACGGGCAATATTTATGGGCATGGAAAACGGCTATCCTCTTGCTAAAGACCTTCGCCACGTAAAATTCTTCTTCGACTTGGGTGTCCGATACATAACCATAACTCACTCAAAAAATAACGAGCTTGGCGATTCTTCTACTGACGATCGACAAGAATGGGGTGGTTTGAGTCCGTTAGGGGAAGAGGTTGTCAGGGAAATGAATCGTTTAGGGATAATGGTTGATATTTCCCACGTCCATGATGAAACCTTTTGGGATGTAATTAATTTGACGAAAGCTCCCGTGATTGCCTCTCATTCTAGTGGGCGCGCTCTTCGCAATGTTCCCCGTAATCTGAGCGATGAAATGCTTGAGGCTGTAAAAGAAAACGGTGGTGTCGTACATATTTGCCTTTTAGATGATTATATTAAAGAAATGGAACAAACTCCCGAACGCGAAGCAGCTTTAGAGCAATTAAAAGAAGAACGCGCTGCCTTGGTGAGGGGTGAACCAACTCAGGAAGAGATAGACAAACTCAGGCAAAAATATCGGCAGATTAACGAAAAATATCCCAAAAATCAACCAACTCTTGCCGAGGCGATCGATCATCTCGATCGTATGGTAAAAATCATGGGAATCGACCATGTGGGTATCGGCTCTGATTTTGATGGTGGCGGTGGACTCGTTGAGATCGAGGATGTTTCCCAAATGCCGAACATCACAAGAGAATTACTGGCTCGCGATTATACAGAAGATGATATCCGCAAGCTCTGGGGTGGTAATTTGATGCGGGTTTTTAGTGAAGTTATTCAAGTAGCGGACGAACTCCAAAAACAGGAAAGAGCGGAAATGTAAACAAGAGTAACTTTTAATTAAATAAATTGTCTTCTCACTCACTCTTTGGGTATGATTGCCGATATTTTGATTTTCTAGATTTCACAGCCTCGTCATTAGCAACAAGTTAAGAACAAAGCGAAGAAATCAAGCACTACAAATAGTGTCTTACAAATTAGATAACTCTATATATAGATTAGGCTAGCTCGAAAAGCGATCGCGCTCAAAGAAGCGTTAAGTTCATAAAAATAGCTTAAAAGCTAAAAGCTAAAA
Source organism: Xenococcaceae cyanobacterium (assembly GCA_051439545.1). Taxonomy (GTDB): domain Bacteria; phylum Cyanobacteriota; class Cyanobacteriia; order Cyanobacteriales; family Xenococcaceae; genus JASJDJ01. The sequence goes on from JBFRWK010000166.1 coordinate 6,554, forward strand.
GCTGATAGCTAAGAGCTATTGAAACATCAAATCACCAACACCAAAAAAACTATGTCCAAAAAACTGGTATTAATGGATCATGATGGGGGTATCGATGACTTTTTGGCAATGATGCTTTTGATGACGATGCCACAAGTCGAACCTATTGGCATAGTCGTTACCCCTGCTGACTGTTATGCTAAAGCTGCGGTTAGTGTTACTCGCAAAATTCTCGATCTGATGGGTAAAAGTAATATTCCCGTAGCTGAAAGCACTGTCCGTGGTTTAAATCCTTTTCCCCCTGCTTTTCGTCGTGACTGTGTAATTATCAATAATTTTCCAATTCTCAATGAACGAGAGATTATCTCTACACCATCGTTAACTGAGTCGGGACAAGAATTTATAGTACAAGCTTTGCAAACAGCAGCAGAACCAGTTACTTTGATGGTAACTGGCCCTCTAACTACAGTAGCCAGTGCGATCGCATTAGAGCAAAATATAGTTAATAAAATTAAAGAAATTGTCTGGATGGGAGGGGCATTAAGCGTAACTGGTAATGTAGAGAAAGAATTTGCCTTAGAACAGGATGGTACGGCAGAATGGAATGTCTTCTGGGATCCTCTTGCTGCTAAACAAATTTGGGATACTTCGATTCCGATTATTCTCTGTCCTTTGGATCTTACTAATACCGTTCCCGTGACACCAGAATTTATTCATCAATTAACCAAACAAAGACGCTATCCTCTTTCGGATCTAGCAGGTATGTGTTACGCTCTGGCTATTCCTCAAGCATATTACTGTTGGGACATACTCGCTACTGCTTATCTTGGTTGTCCAGAGTATTATCAATTACAAGAACGAGAAACAGATATTCTTATTGAAGGAATTAGTCAAGGAAGAACTGTAATTAAACCTGGAGGCAAAAAAATTAAAGTAATGACCCAGGTAGACAAAGAGGGCTTTTATGCCTATTGTTTGAGCCATTTTGCTCGGTAATTATTTATTAAGCTCGATACATAATAAAACCAGGACTTACATACTAAATGATGTAAACCCTGGAGGTGTTCGAGAAGTATCTGTATAAATATTAAAAAAATTAATTGTAATAATCATCCGTAAATTGTCGTAAATTTGACTTTTTTTTAGGTCATTTCTCTTATCCAGAATTCAAGCGAAAACTCGATTGTTAAAAACTACAATTTTGCCATAGCATATAAAATCTAGATTGACCATACTTTGATGTGGAGTTTACCTAAACTTTACAAAGTTAGGTTTAAATAGAGAAATGCTTAGGGTAAATAATTGTGCTTTAAACCGATTATCTCTTACCCTAACTGAATTAGCTCACAAGTTCCTCAACTTGTTCTGCTAATCTTTCACTAGCTATTACTTACACTTACTTTCTTACTCAACTCATGAGGAGTATCTAACTATGTTAGAAAAACTGATTCAATTCATGCACTCAGATTTAGGCATTTCTCAGGAAGCGATTATTTTAGCCCAGAAACTAGAAGAACCAGAGCCTAATATTTTACCCATAGTTCTTTGGCGATATGGTTTTCTCGATCGCCAACAACTCGATCGAGTGTTTGACTGGCTAGAAACTGTCTGGTAGTGTCCGAAAACTAGAGTTTTATTACTGAAGGAGCATTTTTTTCCAATCATGGAATTAAGAAATATTGAAGGGATAGATAATTATCCCTTTATTAAAAATTGCAAATATTATGTTAATTTTTGTTAAAAGTCAAGCTCAAAGGTGATGCTCGATCATATCGAGCAATTGTTGTTTACCAATAGCTCCTTCATGAGTCAGAATTATTTCCTTATTTCTAAATAATCTGATTGCTGGTACACCTTCTACTTTACATTTAGCTACAGATTCAGGGCTGGGGTCTACTTCCAATTTGACTACCTTCAAACGATCTTGATATTTATCCGCGATCGACGCAATAGTCGGAGATACTAGACGACAAGGCCCACACCAAGAAGCCCAAAAATAGACTAATACTGGTTTATCAGTATCAAATACTTCCCGCTCAAATTGCCCATCAGCAATTTCCATCACACTAGTCATTACTTTGTTCCTCAACATAAATCCAGACAAGATCGACTTTAACGGATTTAGTCACAAGTTAAAAGGCAGACAATAAGCCATAAGCCTTAAATGTTTAATTTTTTGCTTATAGCCTATGACTAAAAATTGGTAATCCTGTACGAGATTAAACAAGTCAATTTTTGCCTTTTACCTTATTAAAGCGAGCTACTATTGATTAAGCTGCGAGCGTAATTCTTCTAATTCTGCATCGATAACAGCATTTTTAGAATCAGAAGCTCGCTCCTCAGCAGGTAGAGCTTTTTGAGTTTCTGGAGATGTGCCAGAAAGTTGAGCTTTCATTGCTGCTAGTTCATCATCTACACCGCTACTAGCTTCTAACTGGGCAAATTGTTCTTCTAACCCCGTACCCCCAAGTTCGCCTACAGCTTGAGATTCTGCTTCTATTTGCATGACTTTATCTTCCATGCGCTCAAAAGCTCCCATAGCACTGCTAGTACTGAGGCTACCAAGAGTTTCTTGTAATTGTTTATTAGCTTTAGCTGCATTAGCTCTTGCTTTGAGCATATCTTTCTTTGTTTTCGCTTCAGAAATTTTGCTCTCTAAGGCAACTAAATTCCGTTTAAGGGTCTCAACATTAGCCGTCTGTTGATCTAGCTGTAATTTGAGATTTCCTGCCGTATCGGCAAAAGATTTTTTGCGGACAAGAGCTTCACGAGCTAGGTTTTCATCTCCTTTAGAAAGAGCTAATTGCGCTCTTTGCTGCCAAGTATTTGCTTCTTGTTGATTTTTATTATATTGTTGCTCGGTACGTTTTTGAGTAGCAATAGCACGAGCTACAGCTTGGCGCAGTTGTACCAAGTCCTCCTGCATATCGATTACAGCTTGTTCCAGTACTTTTTCTGGATCTTCTGCTTTACTAACTAAATCGTTAACATTGGCTCGGACAACTCTACTAAGACGATCGAATAATCCCATGACTTTGTTTATCCTCTGGTCGGTTACAAGTTTGTTACAGATCGAACAAGCTCCAGAATATTAGCTTGTAGTAAGAAAAAAATGTTTTGTAAGGGTATGTATGAACCCCGAAAAAAGATAGCTTGAGTGACTATCTCGTTTCTAGTTTGACATATTCTTTCGGGCTAGCGTGGGACAAATGCAGAAATTTATTAAAATTGTTACCCCAAATCTTTCCTAAAAAAGCATTAAAAATTAATTAAAGTAAATAAACGATTGAAATATGGGAATTTATCCGCTCTTCTCATCAATTCAATCCCTTAGCTTCCATTTATCAGACACGATCGCTTAAAACAATTACTCGAAATATATGGGAAATGAAATTAGATTCAATTGGTTAGCAAAAAAGACTTTGATTACTAGTTCGCCGTTACTGTTGGTTTTATCAATACCTGAAATAAGTTGGGCAGGAGAAATACCATCTAGACAGACGGAGATCGCCCCTTTATTTCTCGATTCTCAACCCCAAGCAAAAATCACGGGGCGTACAAGCTCCGACGGAGGTCTGGAATGTCGCAGGAAACCTACGACATCGCCTCCTCCCCTTCGATGGCGGAGACAGCCCCTCAAGGAGTCCAAGCAAGATCCTTTGTCCTATGGCAGAGTAACTTTTACCTCGGTTTCTGAGTTAGCTGATGTAAAACCTCAAGATTGGGCGTTTCAAGCTTGGCAAACCCTAGCAGAAAAATATGATTGCCCCACTGCTAATTTAAATACTAGTCAGCGAGAAAATCGCCCTATATCCCGCTATGAATTTGCTGCTGGTTTAAATGCTTGTCTCGATCGATTGTCCAGTCAATTCGATGAGATTGAATCGATGATGTCGAGCGATGAGTTTAGATTATTACAAAGATTACAAGCAGATTTTGCCACAGAATTATCTTCTCTAGATCGAGCAATTGAAAACTTAGAAATAACCACCGAACAACTAGAAGAAAACCTTTTCTCTACCACTACCCAACTTAGAGGAGAAGTACTTTTTGTGTTAGCTGACAGTTTTGGTGATAGTATCGATAGCGATCGAGATGAAACTCAAACTTTGTTTGGTAGTCGCGCCCGTTTAAATTTGCTTACTAGTTTTTTTGGTACTGACGTACTGAGAACTAGAATTGGTAGCACTAATATTGGCGGATTAGACGATGTAACAGGCACGGTGATGACTCGTTTGGGGGCTGAAGGAGAAGATGATGGTCAAGTTTCAGCAGAAGTAACTTATCGTTTTTTGATAGGCGATCGCACTTCCGTCGGTGTTGGCACATCAGGGGCAGGAATTCAAAATGCAGGAGAGGTTTTAAATCCTTTGTCTAGTAGTAGTCGAGGAGCAATATCTCGTTTTGGGAGGAGAGATCCGATTACTTTAAGAGGATCTGGTAGTGCTGGGATTACGATTCAACATGAATTAAGCGATATTGTCCAACTCGGCGTTGGTTACTCTACGGGAGATTCGGAGGCCCCCGATCGAGGCTTATTCAATAGTTCTTATAATGCGATCGCCCAAGTTGCTCTCGAACCTAGCGATAATCTGGAGTTAGCATTTACTTATACTCGCAAATATCAAGAACAAGATGATGTAAATCTCATGAGTTCGACGGGTAGTGAAAATGCTAATAACCCTTTCGATGACAATGGTACTGTTGCCGATGGTTTCGGCTTCCAATTCAACTGGTATGCCACTGATGAATTAGAGTTAGGTGGGTGGTTTGGTTATGCTAGAGCTACACAAAAACAAGATGGTGATGGAGAAGCAACAATTATGAATGGAGCTATAACTTTAGCTTTTCCCGATCTTGGCGGTGAAGGTAATTTAGGGGGAATTATTATTGGCGTTCCCCCCATTGTCACCGATCGCGACGATCCAGAGTTAGAAGATGAAGAGACTTCTTGGCATTTAGAAGCCTTATACCGCATTAAGGTGACGGATAATCTAGAAGTTACGCCTGGTTTTTTCTTAGTTACCAATCCCAATCATGAAGATAATGAGACTATTTGGGTAGGAGCAGTTCGTTCTCTTTTCAGTTTCTAAACCTAAGCTATTAACTTCTCTTCCCAATCTGGACAGTTATCGTCAGTCCAACCATAAGGATGAATTCCGCATACCAGTAGGTTGCCATTATAAACACGACCATGGTAATTTTGGCAACCAATACAAGCTGGATTTTGAGTGAGATTGGGTTTTTCTTGATAAATACCCATAAAATCTAGTTCATCTTCAGAATAATCCCAATTTTCCGTCGGTTCGATCTCTTCAATAATCACAATCTCTTCGATACTAATAGCTGCGATCTCGACGATCGTCTCAACAAAATCTTCTACACATCGATCGATCTCCGAAAAAAAGGAATCTTGTAATTGTTCAACAAAACGATCGACGTTTTCTTCTACCTCTTCTGTAAATGTCTCTACTGTTGTCTCCACATCTTCCATCAGCTTTTCTAAATTTGATGCAGTTTTTTCCAGTATTTCCCACCAGTTTTGTTGCCATTCATCCATAATCTTAGTTAATAATTACTCTATTTTTGTTTGTTATCTTTTTTCCCCACCCTATTCGCGTTTTAAGCGACGCAATTCTTCCTGTAAAGATTGCACTTGTTCTTTTAAATTATCGATATTTTTCTGCTCTGTTTTTTTCTGTTGCTCCATCGGTTCATCATCATCTGATAATATTTCAATCCGACGCGGTTCGCTAGGGCGAGCGTCGTTTTTAGCCGAGGGAACATTCTCCTGTTGAGCTTGCTGTACTAGCTCGTCTACAAATTTACGAGCTTCTTCGGTGCTAAGTTCTCCTCTCTCAATCATTTCATCTGCTAGTTTTTGCGCTTGAGTTTTTAATTCATTGAGGGTAACACCAGCTTTTTCTTGCGCATAGGAAGCAAAACCTACTCCCATATAAAAAGCTTTTTTCACAAGATCGTCGAAACCAGCCATAGAGATTTTCCTTGAAAAAATTATTTAAAAACAGCCATTATTTACTAGGATAGGTGGCAAAAGGTAAAACTGACCAGCAACTTAAAATAAGGCAAAGTCAATAGATGTAGAATTTGCTAAACTAGTGCAGGTATCAAGTACTCTAGTACTATTAGATTGGGTATGTTATGAGTCTTAATGTAGTTAATTTAGTTGGTCGTGCAGGTAGCGATCCAGAAATTAGATATTTCGATCGAGGTGGACAAGTTTGTAAATTATCTCTAGCAGTACGCCGTCGTAGTCGTAACAGTGACAATCCTGATTGGTTTAATTTAGAAATCTGGGGAAAAACCGCAGAAATAGCCTACAATTATGTCAAAAAAGGGGGATTAATTGGAGTTCAAGGCTCTCTAAAAATTGAAACCTGGAACGATCGCAATACGGGAGCGCAACGCTCTCGACCAGTAATTAGAGTCGATCGACTAGATTTGTTGGGTTCAAAAAGAGATAATGACCCAAGTATGATGAATAATTATTCTCCAGACGCTAGTGATTTTTAACCAATCTCGGTTTAAGCAAAATTTACCATCATTTTTTTGGGCGATCGAAACAAAATATTTAGAATGGTTTTGGCTGTTGGGCATTAGTCTTGCAGCTATTATTTTATTTAGTATTAATTTAGGAGGAGTACCTCTAAGAGATTGGGATGAGGGGATTGTTGCCAGTGTCGCTAAAGAAATTTATCTCGCTCCCCTAGATAGCTACCATTGGCTTTATCCTACTCTTGATGGTCAACCCTATTGGAATAAACCGCCTCTAATTCATTGGTTAATTGCTTTAGCCTATGGGGGGTTTGGCATTAATGAATGGACGACCAGGCTACCCACAGCTATACTTTCTGCCTTATCTGTACCGTTAGTTTATGCTGTCGGTCGCGAAATTTTTAAGCAATCTTCTCCAGCTATTTTTGCTGCTTTAGTATATTTGACCTTATTGCCGAGCGTTCGTCATGGTCGTCTGGCAATGTTAGACGGAGCAATAGTTTGTTTTTCTTTACTAACAATTTGGTCGATTTTACGCTCCCGTTGGCAGATTCGTGCAGTATGGGGTGTCGGATTGGGTTTGGGTCTTATTTGTCTGACTAAAGGGTTAATGCTCGGTTTTTTAATAGGATCGATCGCCCTAATATTTGTCTTATGGGATTATCCTTTATTATTGATGAGGGGTTATCTCTGGCTTGGAATTATCTTAGGTTTAATTCCTGCTCTAACTTGGTATTTGTTTCAGTATCTTCACTATGGAGCGCAATTTACCCAGGTTAATTTAGTCGAGCAAACTTTTAGTCGGATCTGGTTATCTGTTAGCGATCATCGTCAGCCAGCCTGGTATTATTTGGGAGAAATTCTTAAATATGCTCATCCCTGGTTATTATTTTTACCAGGAGCAATTATTTTAGCACTGCGCGATCGCCGTTCTAGTTGGGCAAAATTAACTTTAACCTGGAGTTTAGTTTATCTTTTGGCTATTTCTTTGATGGCAACTAAGCTACCTTGGTATATTATGGCTATTTATCCAGCTTTCTCCCTGTTAATCGGAGCAAAGATCGCTCTTTACTGGCATTCTAGTTCTTATGCTCCAATTAGTAAGTTTTTTTGGTTGCTAGTTACACTAGCCAGTTGGATCGGTACTTTTGTTTTAATTTTTGGATCTACCGAGACAGATAACTATTTAGAGATGGCTTTAATCACCATCGCAGTAACTTTTACTCTCACCACTATTTTGTTTGTCAAACAGTCGCGCTATTTTATAGTTTCACTTATTGGGGGTTTATATCTTGCTTTTCTGTTATTTTTTAGCTCTCAATATTGGGTTTGGGAATTAGGAGAAGCCTATCCCGTTAAACCAGTTGCAGCTATGATTAAACAGGTAATTCCTCTTCAAAAAGCAGTATATACTTCTTATCCCTATCACCGACCTTCTCTAAATTTTTACAGCGATCGCCGAGTAATTCCTGTATCGGTAACAACCTTAAAACAATATTGGTTAGAAGAAAAAGAAAGCTATTTTTTAATTAAACCCGATTTAATCGATAAGTTGGATTTAAAACCCCAACGAATTTTAGGGCAGACAGATCGATGGCAAGTAATCACACAAGAATAATAATAATATTGAAAGTGCAAAAGCCGAAAAAAACTTAACTTTTGCCGATCTTGCTATATAATTGCTCAAATCCCTATTGCCAATTTATCTAATTAGATTAAACAAATATTATTAAAATACTGTGGAATTTAAATATGCTTTAGTTCATGAATGGTTAACACCTAAGGCAACAGGAGGTTCTGAATTAGTAGTAAAAGAAATCTTAAAATATATAAATGGCGATCTTTACGCTCTAATTGATTTTGAATCAGCTAATCCCCAAAGCTACTTATACAAAAGAAAAATTGGGACGACTTTTTTACAACATTTTCCTTTAGCCCGTAATGGCGTACAAAAATATTTACCTTTTTTACCCTTGGCGATCGAACAATTAGACTTGAGAGAATATGATATTATCCTTTCCTCTTCTCATGCCGTAGCCAAAGGAGTTTTAACTAGTCCTCATCAACTACATATTTGCTATTGTCATACGCCGATGCGTTATGCTTGGGACTTAACCTTCGACTATTTAAATAATAGCTCTATGGGTAAAGGAATTACTGGGATTTTTACCAAGTATTTATTACATCGGCTGCGACAGTGGGATGTTATCTCAGCTAATCGAGTTGATTATTTTATTGCTAACTCCAAACATATCGCCAAACGCATTTGGCGTTGCTATCGTCGTCAAGCAAAAGTCATATATCCGCCAGTCGATACCGCCAGATTTACTTTTCAGCCTCACAAAGAAGAATTTTATGTCACGGTTTCCCGATTAGTAAGCTATAAAAAAATAGCCTTGATTGTGGAGGCGTTTAATCAGCTTAAAAAACCTTTGGTTATTATTGGTGATGGCCCTGAATTAAACAAAATTCGTGAATTAGCTAATTGTAATATACAAATCTTAGGGTTTCAGCCCGATCGCCTTGTAGAAAAATATATGGCAAAAGCCAAAGCATTCGTTTATGCTGCTTGTGAAGATTTTGGGATAGTCTTAGTCGAAGCTCAGGCTTGTGGTACTCCAGTAATTGCATATCGAGGAGGAGGTGCATCAGAGATAGTTAGGGATATCCGTGAATATCCCGAAACAGGAACGGGTTTACTATTTGACCGCCAACAACCAGAATATTTAGTTGAGGCAGTTAAAACCTTTAATAAATTGGAAAGTCAGTTAAATTTACAAAATTGTTGCTTGCAAGCAGATAAGTTTAGCCCGACAATCTTTAAAAAGTCCTACTTGAATTTTCTTGCCCAATGCTGTCAAGAATTTCATTCATGAAACTAGATAAGACAAAATTATAATGATTTTGTCTCCAGACTTATCGCGATCGCGACATTCTGGCTTTATGATTTGGACTGTGTGGTGTGATGTGATGTGAAGGAGTAAGATGACTGCTAACAGCCAACTTATTTCCGTCAAGCTCTTACAAGGGATCATTAAAAAAGGGTTTTATCCTTGGATTAGATCGAGGAAAAAACCCAGGATTTCCTTATCAGCTATAGACGGAACTTTTGTCAAACGTTTATTTGATATTGTTTTTTCTTTGTTCGTGCTTATTTTCTTTTCGCCAATCTACTTGTGCTTGGCGACGATCGTTGCCCTTAGTTCTCCTGGGCCAATTTTTTACGTTCAACAGAGAGTAGGAAAAGATTTTAAATCCTTTGGTTGCATTAAATTCCGTACCATGGTGACTAATGCAGATGAAGTATTAGAACAAATAATCGCTCAATCTCCTCAAATGCGTCAGGAGTTTGAAGAAAGTTATAAACTCAAACAAGACCCCAGAATAACTAGAATTGGCAAATTTTTGCGTTTGACTAGTATGGATGAATTTCCTCAATTCTGGAATGTTTTGAAAGGAGATATGAGTGTTGTCGGGCCACGCCCCTTAGTACCAGAAGAATTGCAAAAATACGGTCATAAGATCGATACCGTCTTAACCATCAAACCAGGAATTACTGGATTGTGGCAAGTATCTGGTAGAAATAATATTCCCTATCCCCGTAGAGTTTTAATTGATGTTTATTATGCTACTAGTCATAATTGGTTATTAGATTTATGGATTATTGTTAAAACTATCGGTGTAATTATTTTTCCTCGTAATAACGGTGCTTACTAGTAGTCTGTCATGACTCGTGCGTTCCTTTGCGGAGACCCTTCGGGTAGAGCTTCGCAAGTAAGAATTCCCTAGGGGGAGAAGGGGAGCTTTTTAAAAGTTTTAACCCTATGTTCAAAGACGATTTGTCTAGTTCTGAAGCTCCCCCTTCCCGCGCTCGTCAATTTTGAATTGATGAGTTGAGGGAGGCAGGGGGAGATATCGATCTAGATTTATCCCTCAAATCAATTTTGACAAAGCACTAGATTAGGTATCCCAAATCTACCTATTAGTCACTAGGAAATAGCCTAAATTTTAATTGGGTATCTCAAAAATTTATTAATCTTTTCCAAGCCGAACGGTAGATTTTTAAGTTAATTTAGGAGGAACAATGAAGCCTAATTGTTGCTAAAAACATATCAGCATTAGTTACGGCTAGTTTATGACCCTCAACCAACTACTTTAATATTGGAATGTATTATGACTGAGTCAAAGCGAGCCCTCATTACAGGAATTACTGGTCAGGACGGCTCTTATTTAAGTGAATTATTGCTAGAAAAAGGATACGAAGTCCATGGGATTATTCGCAGGACTTCTACTTTTAACACGGACAGGATAGATCATATGTATGTCGATCCTCATAGTCCAGAAGCCCGTTTATTTCTTCACTATGGAGATTTGACTGATGGCACTACTTTAAGACGTATTCTCGAAGAAGTTCAACCCACAGAAATTTATAATTTGGGAGCGCAATCTCACGTTAGAGTAAGTTTTGACTCTCCAGAATATACAGTAGATGCCGTTGGCATGGGGACTTTGCGTTTACTAGAAGCTATCCGTGACTATCAAAAAAGAACTGGGATTGAAGTTAAATTTTATCAGGCAGGTTCTTCGGAAATGTTTGGTAAAGTACAAGCTGTACCTCAGTCAGAAACTACCCCATTCTACCCTCGCAGTCCCTATGCTTGTGCTAAGGTCTATGCTCATTGGCAAACCGTTAACTATCGAGAATCCTATCAGTTATTCGCTTGCAATGGTATTCTCTTTAATCACGAATCTCCTCGTCGTGGCGAAACTTTTGTCACTAGAAAGATTACTAGAGCCTTAGCCAGAATTGTAGCGGGTACACAGAAAAAATTGTATCTGGGCAATCTCGATGCTAAAAGAGATTGGGGTTATGCCAAAGACTATGTAAGAGCAATGTGGCTGATGCTACAACAAGAGCAACCCGATGACTATGTGGTTGCTACAGGAGAAACTCATTCGATTAAAGAGTTTTTAGATGTCGCCTTTAGCTATGTCAATCTTGACTGGAATGACTATGTAGCTTTCGATCCTCGTTATTTACGTCCAGCAGAAGTAGAGTTACTCATTGGCGATCCCCAAAAGGCAAATAAAAAACTTGGTTGGCAGCCATCGGTTACTTTTGAAGGATTGGTTAAACTGATGGTAGACGCGGATTTAGCTGCACTAGGTTTGAGTTCCCCTAATAGCAATAGTCCGAATAATCCAGTTAAAGACAATGCTTCTGTTCGTCAAGGTATGGCTTTGACTGTAGACTAAACTACAATAACTAATGCGCCTTATCAACTTTAACTGATAAGGTGATTATCAATTAAGCAAAAAAATAATGCTCAGTTTAAACGATAAAAGAATTTTGGTCACTGGGGGGGCTGGATTTTTAGGTAGGCAAGTAATCGACCAACTGTTGTTATCTGGAGCAGATCCCCACAAAATTACCATACCTCGATCGCGCGATTGCGATTTATGTAAGTGGGAAAATTGTCAGCAAGCAGTACAAGGTCAAGATATCGTAATTCATTTGGCTGCTCATGTAGGCGGAATTGGCTTAAATCGAGAGAAACCAGCCGAATTGTTCTATGATAACTTAATGATGGGCGCACAACTAATTCATGCTGCTAATCTTGCTGGAGTAGAAAAGTTTACTTGTGTCGGTACTATCTGCGCTTATCCTAAGTTTACTCCCGTTCCTTTTAAAGAGGATGACCTTTGGAACGGTTATCCAGAAGAAACTAATGCTCCTTATGGCATTGCTAAAAAAGCCTTACTAGTTCAGTTACAATCTTATCGACAACAATATGGTTTTAACGGAATTTATCTTTTACCAGTAAATTTGTATGGTCCAGAAGATAATTTCGATCCCCGTAGTTCTCATGTTATCCCCGCATTGATTCGTAAAGTACATGAAGCTCAAAAAAATGGAGATAAACATTTACCCGTTTGGGGTGATGGCAGTCCTACTCGCGAGTTTCTCTATTCTACCGATGCAGCTAGAGGGATTGTAATTGCAACGCAAAAATACAATGAACCCGAACCAGTTAATTTGGGGACAAACTACGAAATTTCGATTAAAGATTTAGTCGAACTTATTTGTGAGTTAATGGAATTTACAGGGGAAATTGTCTGGGAGACTGATAAACCTAACGGACAACCCCGTCGCTGTCTCGATACTACCAGAGCTAAAGAAAAATTTGGTTTTGTTGCCGAAACAGAATTCCGAGAAGGACTCAAAAAGACGATCGATTGGTATCGTCAACAGGCTAAATAGACAATTTGAGCAAAATAGAATTTAATGGGCTTTTTTTGGGAATAAAGTCCATTTTTTTCTGGGAAAGGAAGCTGCGATCCTAAATCCTGTTTACATACAACACTTAAAAGTCAGGTAGTAGGTAGTAGGGTTTAAGTTAATTTTGTGCTTTTAATTTATAGTACTTTTTGTCAATCGGATTTCGTATGAAATTTAAAAAGATGCGATCACGCAGTGCCAGGCTTCGCCTGATCGCTCTTTCTCTAAAAAATAATTTTACTTGACTTGGTCTTCCGCTACACTGCTAATAGTATTTATTAATGCTTATATTTAACTCTATAATTCAGCTTGTTCTTAAATGATTTAGCCTAATCTAAATGCTTATTGCTTTAAGAATTAACAATTTTGCCTTAGTCGATTGTTTGGAATTAGAGATCGATCGCGGTTTAAATGTGCTTACGGGAGAAACTGGAGCGGGAAAATCAATTATCCTCGATGCGATCTATCTGGCGTTGGGAGGTAAGGTTAATTCTCGGATGATTCGTGGTGGCAGCGATCGAGCGATCGTCGAAGCTACTTTCCGACTTAATTCTACTTTACTAGAGTTATTAGCCCAACAAGACATCGAACCGATGGATGATGATACTCTAGTTTGTTCTCGCGAACTTATTTTAAGCAAAGGCAAGTTACGCTCCCGTTGTCGGCTTAATGGGGTTACAGTTAATCTGCAATTAATGAATGAGCTACGGACACATTTAGTAGAAATTACGGCTCAAGGACAAACGGTTAACTTATTAATCCCCGAAAAACAAAGAGAATTCTTAGACTTCTATGGTGGTAAATCTTTACTCGTTCAAAGAGATCGAGTAGCTGCTGCTTATTCAAATTATCAAAAAATAAAGAAAACTCTAACAAAACGCCGTCAGTCAGAACAAGAATTATTACAAAGACAAGATTTGCTCGAATATCAGCTTCGAGAATTAACAGAAGCAGAATTAAGCGAACCCGATGAATTAGAACAATTAGAACAAGAACGCGATCGCTTGTCTCATGTTGTCGAATTACAACAACTAAGCTACCAAACTTATCAAATTCTCTACCAAAATGATACCGAAGAACCAGCAGCAGCAGATTTACTCGCTCGTGCAGAAGCTAATTTAATGGAAATGGTAGAATATGACAACGAGATAGAAAGCATTTTATCTATAGTTCAGTCGGCTCTCAATCAAGTTGTCGAAGCAGGACAACAAATTAGCAGTTATGGCGAAGGTTTAGAAGCCGATCCCGAACGTTTAGAAGAAGTAGAAGCCAGAATTAGACTACTGAAAAATTTATCCCGTAAATATGGCGCAACCTTAGCAGAAGTAATCGCCTATTACCAAAATATACAAGCAGAATTAGCTCAACTTACCGACAGCGATCGCTCTATTGCCATCCTCGAACAAGAATATCAAATTGCCGAAAATAAATTAAAACAAGCTTGTGACAAACTAACCGAACTACGAAAAAAAGCAGCTAGCAAATTAGCCGATCGCTTAATTCAAGAGCTTAAACCCCTAGGGATGAGTAAAGTAATTTTTGAATGCCGTCTTTTCCCTACCGAGGTTACAGCAATGGGAGCAGATCGAGTAGTATTTTATTTTAGTCCTAATGCTGGTGAAGCGATCCAACCTCTATCCGTAATTGCTTCTGGGGGAGAAATGAGTCGTTTTCTTTTAGCCTTAAAAGCTTGTTTTTCTCGTTCGGAACAACAGTCTAGTACTCTTATTTTTGATGAAATTGATGCGGGAGTCTCTGGCAAAGTAGCACAGGCGATCGCTCTCAAACTCCATCAACTCAGCCATAAACATCAAGTTCTCTGTGTTACCCACCAACCCCTAGTTGCAGCTATGGCGGATGGTCATTTTCGTGTAGAAAAACAGATTGTTGAAGCAACATCTTCTACTGCATTACAAAGAAATGGAGATTCTGCTATTCCCGATATTCGCACTGTGGTTAGAGTAAAAACTTTGAGCGATCGTCTATTACGTCGAGAAGAATTAGCTCAACTTACGGGGGGACATTCCGCAGAAGATGCGATCGCTTTTGCCGATTCTTTATTAACTAAAGCGGAACTATCTCGTTCCCAGACTAATTCAACGCAAGAATAGAGACTACAGCCGATCTAGAACTCAGGTTTGTTAGCCAATAAATATTTTCTCTGTGGAACTACTGAGAAGATATTAACGTCTTTTATTCACAGGAAACTATACTACTCTGGGATTGTTTATTAATGAAAAATAATACGTGACACAAAACTAATAACTAGTGACAATTGAAATAATAATTTTTAAAACTTAAATAGAATTATTCTCTATTAAAATTTTCTTTTTAGTCACTTTTATATTTTTTATATTTATAAATTTGCTCTTAAATAAATCAAAAATTATTGATTTTCCAAAATAAGGTTATATCCTATATTTTCTCGTAGATAAAATAACTTTATTTTAGTTAAAATTTATTAGTAAAAGCAGAATTTAAGATAAGAAAAGGTAGACATCTGAGCGAATTGTCTTACTATTGTTTTTCGAGCGACTCGTCTCTATAAAAAAAGAAGCATCAGGCAAAGAACTAAATTTCTTTAGGAAAAAATTTACGATTCGAGAATTACACAGTAATAGTCATGAACTTCAACCAAGAGATGAATATAGTTAATAAAACTGCTCTTAATCTTTTAGGATTAGCGGAAACAGAACTAAAAGAACTGGAAGAACTTTTAGATAATAAACAAATAAAAGACGATTTAAATGCTAGTATTCTCGATCTATCTCGCCTAATTACTACTCAAGAAGATCCGATCGAATATCCGCAAATTCAAGAAAAAACTCCTTACGGCACTTATTACGATCGCTTGAGTGGTTTACCCAATCAAAATTCTTTTACCGAACAACTCCAAGAGATAATAATTTCCTATAGCCATAAAAAAGAAAACCCTTTTGCTGTCGTAGTTCTCGATTTAGACAATTTTAGAGAGATTAATGATAGTTTTGGCTATTATTTAGGCGATCGATTATTAGTAGCAATTGCTCAAAGACTACAACAATGTGTACGCTCTAGCGATTTAGTTGCCCGTCTAGAAGGGGATGAATTTGCCATTCTGCTTAAAAATATCAACAGTATCCAAATATCCGAGAAAATAGCTTACCGAATTCAGGATGAATTGAGTTTCCCTTTTTATCTCATTGGTGAAGAAGTCGCCCTGACAGCGAGTCTGGGAATTACTTTAAGTAGCAGTAATAACTATAATCCAGTCAAATTGTTGAGCAATGCCAAAATAGCTCTCTGTCAAGCAAAAGCCCTAGGTAGAGATAGTTTTGTCGTTTTGGAATAAAATATGGTAGAGTTTAATCTACTTTAATATGATAATGTGGCGGTCTCGATCGATACAAATTAATTCTCTTGATTGAAAATCGCCAAGAAGTCGCGTTACGGTGACTCTAGTAGTACAAATAATATTAGCTAAATTTTGATGAGTAAAACGGATTGTCAAACGAGTCCCATTGATAACCGATTGACCTATTTCTTCTTTTAACATTAATAGAAGTTGCCATAAACGATCTTCTACTTTGCGTAATCTAGTAATAGTCGTCAAATTTTGAGCCTTAATAATCCTTTGACTTAGTTGCTTCATTAAAACTCTAGCAAGATCGGGAGATTTAGTAATATCTAGAGGCGAACACCATCTTAAGTATACATCGCACAAAGCTTGCGCCCGATAATCTGTATTATCTTGAGAACAATCGCCAAAAGAATTATTAATAGTTGCCCAACCTAAAATTACTTCGTCCCCATTAGCACTAATTCTACTGAGTTGTACTACTCCACGATAAACTAGCCAAAAACCTGGTTCAAACAGAGATATCTCTTCTCCTTTGCGGTAAAACTGTAATAAGAACTCTGGCTCTTTAATCTCTAAAGAATGATTGTATTTTGAATTATGAGTTAAAAGCATATTCGCTCGTTTGTTAATTGGATAATTCTCAGTTTTTGTTCAATTTAATTAAAATTTTGATTTAATTAAAATTTATCTTTGGCTAATTATTTAGTTGAGAAAATATAAAATACTGCAAAGATAGTAAAAAAATAAATATTAAATATTATTTATATTATTTATAAATATATTTCCCTAGAGCGAATTGGTATTCTTGTAATGCAACCAATAATGCTTGGGTATAGTCGCGATCGAAGCAATAAAAATCAAAAATAATACAATGATCGAGGACAGCCTGACTATAAACATATTTGTCTCCTAGCCTATAGAAAACAGCATAACTGTTTAAAGTTAAGATTCCTTTAATAATTATTTAAATTTGGTTAGATTTTGCGGGATTAGCTATGCTAACCAACTTTGAATGTAGCGGGAGGTCAGTCTATTTTTGCTAAATAGCAGCACTATTTTTTTCTCCTGTTCGGATTCTAACTATTTCGGATACAGGATAGACGAATATTTTACCATCACCAATAGTATTAGTACGGGCAGCAAGAGATATTTCCCGAACAACAGTATCTACTAGTTCGTCTTCTACTACTACTTCTATTTTCATTTTAGGGATGAATTCTATTTTATATTCATTACCACGATAGCGAGTAGTCGTTCCTTTTTGTCTTCCAAACCCTTTTATCTCCGATATAGTCATGCCAATAATACCAGAACTTAATAAAGCTAACTTAACCTCATCTAGTTTATGGGTACGGATGATTGCTTCTACTCTCTTCAATTATTTTCTCTCTGTTTATGGCAGTAAACCAATTTTTTACTAAATAAAATACAACAATGTCAAACAATCATACCTCAATTCACCAATGCTTTGATTTTTGATTGAATCTAGTTTACCTCGATCGCTCACAATATTGTATATTTTACTTATTTTGGTTCTAGCTCAACTCTTTAGTTCTTAGACATATCACATTAGAGATCTTCGATCGCAATAAAAAAAATGAATTTAAAACGATTTATATCCCTGGCTGTCAGTATTGCTATTTTATTAATTATTTATTCTAAAATAGATACTCAAAAACTAATAGATGTTTTAAAAAATTGCGATCCTATTTGGATGACGATTAGTTTGGGAATGGTAATTCCTTTAGTAATTTGTACTTCTTGGCGACTGCAACAATTAATGCCAAACCGAACTAGTTTAGGATTTATTGAAGCTAATCGTTTAATTTTAGGTTCTAGCGTTCTCAATATGGTTTTGCCTTCTAAGATGGGAGATATTGCCAAAGCCTATTTTATGCGAGAAAGAAACGGTGTGAGTGGTTCTCTTTCTTTAGCTATTGTTATTTTTGAAAAAGCCTGCGATCTGCTGTCTCTATTATTATGGTGTGCTTTTGGCTTAATTATTTACCCTGCTAAAGATGGACTATTTTGGACAATGACCACAGGAGTAATAAGTGGTTTAATTTTAGGAATACTGTTGCTTAGTTCGCGTCAATTTGCCGATTTATTTTTTGATTTATCTACTAAATTTGCTCCGAATAAAATTGCTGAAAAACTTAAAAATATGCAACTATCTTGGAGTGAAATGCACGATTATTTTTGGGGAGATAAAAAACAGCTTATACTTATTACTGCTACTTCAATTTTTATTTGGTTTTTGCATTTACTCCAAATCTGGTTATTTATTATTGCTTTAAAAGCGTCAGCCCCATTTTTAATTAGTATTGCCCTTTCTCCCTTATCAATTTTAGCAGGATTATTACCCCTTACTTTTGCAGGAGTAGGTACTCGCGATGCAGCTTTAATTTATTTTTATCAACCCTATTTTAATGAAGCAACAGGTGCAGCTTTAGGTTGGCTTTGTACTTCTCGGTACTTTCTGCCTGCCCTTATTGGATTACCTTTTTTAGGACAGATGTTAGCAGCAGCAAAGAAGCTAAAAAACCTGAGTTCGGGTTAAGACAATTAAATGGTCACCGATAGCTATCAGCTATCAGCCATCAGCCTAAAGAGTGTTTTTTATAATGTTTCACAGTAAAATTTAACGAGAAAATAGTGGTGTTCAATCACTTATGAAATAAGGCTTTCAGTTTATCCCGAATTCAGGTTAAAGTAGTTTATCGTCCTTTAGTCGAACCCGTTCCCAGCTTAAAAATTGCAGTAGTTTGGCATCAAAAACAACAATCCTGGGCTTTATCTCAATTTATCGAAAACTGTTTGGTTAAATCTTACGGAGTTAGTCAACTATCCCAAGCAAAGCAAATTTTAAAAAGATCGATCGGCTAAATGTTCTAGATCGACAGATTCTAATAGCTCGAACCAATCTTCTTGTAGTTGAGGATTTTGAGGCTGGGTTTGTAAGTTTTGGGCAATAATATCTAGGGCATCATGCCAGATTTTTGCTTGAGCGTATAAAATTAATGCTGCTTGGCGATCGACTGGTGTTACTTGAGTTTGACTAACTGGATTTTGTACTCTTCTGACTGAACCATGAACATAAACAAATCGATCTGGGTTTTGCTCGTCGCAGTAAATTAAAAAATACCAATCATAATTGCGATCGGTTGATAATTCCACAGTATTAGAAACAGAAATACTACTAATTCCTCTATCTATATCTTTGCCAGATAATTTATTTCGGTAAACAAAATTACCTTCACTATCTTTAAGCACTAACTCTGCTGCATGATTTTCGGTTAGATTATAGGGAACATAAAACCAAAATGTAGGGGTAGCAGATACCGTCAAAGCAACGGGTGTATCGGGAATTAAAGCAGTTAAATTATCTGTCGAGCGTGACACTTGACATTCGCCACGACTAGCACCTCCTGCTGTCCTTTTAGGTCTACCATCCCCAGAAAAGTCTAAAGAATCTTGTTGGGAAAACGACCAAGAAAAAGGCTTAGCTTGAAGTTGAGGGAAAGAATTAATAAATCCAAACCAGACTAAAGTAACAAGCCAGAATTGAAGTATTTTGAGAAAACCTGGTCTCAACATGGCATTTGGGTCTTTTAATTATACTTGTATGCTTGGATAATCCCTATAGTAATCATCATAGCGAAAACAGAAGGAACTAAGGGTAGCCATCCACCTTGAAGTAATAAAAGAAAACAAACAAGAGAAAGGGTAAAGATGTAAGCAATACTAACTAAAACAATATTTTTAGGAGTTCTTAAATATAAGATTATAATTCCTCCTAATAAGTTCCAACCCCAAATCCAAAGACTTTCTCCCCATTCAGGTAAATACCAAAGCAAAGGACGTTTATCTTCAACTGCACTGAGAATTTGACTGACCATATGGGCGTGAATAAACAAACCAGGCATTTCTTGAGGATCGCCAAGGGTACTGTAGGGCGTAGGAAAATAGTCCTTAAAACTAGGGGCAATAGTACCTATCAGCACGATTCGATTTTTTACTAGTTCTGCTATTTTTGCATCTGAGTAATCATTTAAAATCTCAGTTAGAGTAACTTGCTGGGCGATTTTATTAGTAGAGCGATAGTTGAGCAATATTTGAAAGCCCCAAGAATCGAGTTGGCGGTAGCCTCCAGAATTGGGTTGTAGTTTCTGAAAAACAAGATCGCCTATTTTTAGATGTCCTTGAGTGGTTTGTGCTATAGAAATATTTTGAGATGCTAAATAGAGTTGTGCGACTCGTAAGCTAAAAGCAATATCCGTTTGACATAAAGACTTATAGTTTATTGCCATACCTAGAAGTTGACGGCGGATTACCCCATCTGAGTCGAGAGGGATATTACTAAAGCTCAAGCGATCGCTTGCGATTTCTGGAGGAGGACTGATACCTGGATTTTCATTTCCTTCTCCTACTTCACAAACAGCCACAAAGTTTTCTGCTTGCTCTAAATAGGTTTTAAGATCGCTTTGCTCTTTAGCTACTGCAAAATCGCGATAAATATCTAGACCAATTACTTGCGGTTGATGGGGTTTAATTTTTTCTAATAGTCGTGCTAAAGCAGAATCGGCTAAAGAAGCACTGCGTCTTTCTTGAGGATTCTGATTTTGGATGTCTTTTTCGGTAATCGTAACGAGTAATAGCCGAGGATCTGTCCCTTCATCGGGGCGCATTCTCATCATACCGTCAAAAGCTTTTAATTCTAGAGGCTGCAAAATACCTAGTTGTCTGAGTCCTAATACTAAAGCTGTGGCGACAATACTACCAACCAAAGGCAGAATAAAAGGGCGTTTTTGTAGGGGTGATAAAGCTCGATCGCCCGATCTTCTAGGTCGAGATAAACCAGCTAAATCTTGCCAGGTAGGGGAAATTTCTCCTGGATTTTGAAAGATGACTGGCAGCCAAGTAGCATAAGGATATTTAGTTTCTAGTTTTTGTAATCTTTCTCTCGCCGTACGTACCGCTGAATAGAGAGATTCTCCACTAGCAAAAGAAGATAAAAAATAGCGCAAAAAAGTTTGAGCAACTGCATCGGATACTGGCTCTCGCATAACGATGATTTGCCCTAGTTGCAAATCTGCTAATTCTCTAGCTAAACCCAGACCATCACAAGAGTTAAAAATAGCTAAACGTAAACCATTGTTAATTGCTTTTCTAAGAGCATATTTAAGTTGTTCTAAACTGAGAATATCGGTGGGATTTAGCCAAATTCTTCCTTTTTCTTGACTCGAACTATGACCTGCAAAAAAGAGGATATCCCAACCCGTTTCCCAAAGTCGATCGTTTAATTCTTCTATAGGTGGCTCGACTAGAAATTTAATTTCTGCTTGGGGCGAG
Organism: Xenococcaceae cyanobacterium; assembly: GCA_051439545.1. GTDB lineage: Bacteria > Cyanobacteriota > Cyanobacteriia > Cyanobacteriales > Xenococcaceae > JASJDJ01. The sequence goes on from JBFRWK010000166.1 coordinate 28,021, forward strand.
AATTGTTCTAGATAAGCGCGATCGCGATCTAAATTAATTCCCTGGCGATCGCCTAAAATCGCTAAGATTTTTACTCTACCTTTAGTTTTACGAGAGGGTAATGGTTTGACTTTTTGATATTCGCAAGTACTTAAAGCTATTTCTGCATAAGGATAATGATCGAAAAAATCCCATAAATGCCAAGGGAGTTGTTGTAATTTTCGATCGCCAGTTTGAATTAAAATTTCTATTTCGTCGTTACGATCTAGATTTCTCTGTAAACAATCTCTAACTTTTTGCCATTCTCCAGTTCCTTGATTGAGCCAATGATTTAGGCGATCGCTCAATTCCTCTCCCAATCGAGCGTAAGATATATTAGTAATCTGTCCTACTTTTGCCTTCATCCGCCAATAATTATAGGTTGCTAGTTGGCGATAGGCTTGCTGCCAACATTGCCAAGTTAACCATACCTCTGGTGCTGGTGGTAACCTTCCCGAAACTTGAGTTTCAATTTTTGTTCCATTACGCTCGAAGCTAATTTGTAAGATCGCGGGAAAGCCTGTTTCAAAACTTCCCTCCAATAAAGTTAACCGCGATCGCTTCTTCATAATTGAAAACTTTTTGTAAAGTTAATTTCTTTTATGAAGTGTAACATCTAATCTTTCTTGTAGATAACTACTTAAGAATAATTACATAGAAAGTCAATATCTAATTTTATCTCGATCGTCTTCGCTAAAATTTCCAATAGCCATACAAACATTATTGATTTTCGTCGAAATTAAATATCCGAACCGATGCTTAAAACTAATTTATTATCTGCATTTTGCCTTGTTTTTACCTTGCCCATGACGAAGGCAGCAGCGCAAATAATCCCAGATGATACATTAGGAACAGAAAAATCGATTATTACCCCTGCCGATGAACTGAATGACAAGATTGAAGGAGGCGCATCAAGAGGTAGCAATCTTTTTCACAGTTTTAGTGAATTTAATGTGGGTGAAGGCAGAGGAGTTGATTTTGTTAATCCTGCTGGCATTGAGAATATTCTTACTCGCGTTACTGGCAATAATGTCTCGAATATTTTCGGCAGATTAGGGGTATTAGGAGAAGCTAATCTGTTTTTGATTAATCCCAACGGCATTATTTTTGGGGATGGTGCGAGATTAGATATGACTGGCTCGTTTTATGGTAGCACCGCCGAGAGTATTTTATTTCCAGATCGGGTGGAGTTTAGTGCGGTTAATCCAGAAAAGACACTCTTAACGATCGATCGACCCCTTGGTTTATACTTGGGTAATAATCCAGGGACTATTGTAAATCGTTCTTTTGTCCAAAATAGTACAGGCACAGATTTTGTTGGCTTAGAAGTTATACCAGGGGAAACTCTAAGTTTAGTAGGTGGAAATATTAACTTTGAAGCTGGTCAGGTTACTGCACCAGGCGGTAGGGTAGAGTTAGGAGGTTTATCGGAAGTAGGAATAGTTACTTTGAATCATGATGGGAGTTTGACTTTTCCTAAAGATGTAGAAAGAGCCGATATTACCTTGAGGAATGCTGCCGATGTGGATGTTAGGAGTACAGGTGGTGGAAGTATAGCGATTAATGGTCGCAATGTAAGTCTTTCTGCTGGAAATTTTGGAGTGAGTCAGATCAGAGCAGGAATAACGGCAAATTCAAATTCGGCGGAAGCTACGAGTGGCGATCTGATTATTAATGCTACTGGTGACATAACCGTCGAGCAGAGTTTTATCTTTAATGACGTTCAATCAAATGGAGTAGGAAATGCAGGATCGGTTAAGATTAATACCACTAACCTGACTCTTAACAATGTGGGGATAATTAGTAGTAGTACGTTTGGTCGGGGAGATGCAGGTACTATAACTATTAATGCCGATGATAATATTTTCATCAATGGCTTTGCTAGTTTAATTACTAATACCGTTCAACCAAATGCAGTGGGAAATGCAGGAACAGTGGAGATTAACACCACTAACCTAACTCTTAACAATGCAGGGCAAATACAGAGTGCTACATTAAGTCAAGGCAATGGGGGAACGATCGCTATTAATGCTACTGATTCTATTTTGGTATCTGGACAAGATAGCAATGGGAATTTTAGTTTAATTGCCAGTACCACTCAACTAAATGGAGTAGGAGATGCAGGAACAGTCAAGATTAACACCACTAACCTGACTCTGAACAATGGGGGAAGAATACAGAGTGATACCTTTGGTCAAGGAGATGCAGGCACTATAACTATTAATGCAGGTGATACTATTTCTGTATCTGGAAATTTTAGTGCGATATTCAGTAACGTTGCACCAAATGCAGTGGGAAAAGCAGGAGCAGTCAAGATTAACACCACGAACCTAAATCTTGATAATGGGGGACAAATTGGCAGTAGTACCTTTGGTCGAGGAGATGCAGGCACTATAACTATTAATGCCGATGATACTATTTCTGTGTTTGGAGAAGATACAAGGGGATTTCTGAGTGTGATATTCAGTGACGTTCGACCAAACGCCACGGGAAATGGGGGAAAAATCAAGATTAATACCAAGAACCTAAATCTTAATAATGGGGGACAAATTGGCAGTAGTACCTTTGGTCGAGGAGATGCAGGCACTATAATTATTAATGCCGATGATACTATTTCTGTGTTTGGAGAAGATACAAGGGGATTTCCTAGTGGCATGGTAACTAATTATTCAAAACTTTGACTTTCTTTGATATACTGTGAGTTATGGGAAAAAGGTACAAGCTCACAGTAGCAGCAGAAATGTTAGGAGTAAATCCTTGGACACTTCGTAGATGGGTG
>JBFRWK010000167.1:0-8233 GCA_051439545.1 Xenococcaceae cyanobacterium
CCCCAAGAGAAAACCCGGACAAAGTCGGACAGGCTTCCCTACTGTAAGGGTTTGGTCGCCATCATTTTTCGGTAAGTGGGGACGGTCGTCACGAGTGCCTGGGGAGACCCCAGGCAACGCGACCTCACAAATCACCCCCTTTTTTAGTACTAAGTTACTAAGAAAGCTCGATTTTTTGGGGGTGATTTCGTCCGCGAAGGGGGCTTCAATAAACCGAAAACTAAGGATTACCAACAGATTACTAGAATACAAGCCCCCTTCCGCGCCTGTCCGACTTTGTCGCGCGTTTATTGTAACCCATCGCTATTTCGCAGTCAGCTCCTTCCAGGCAGCATCGAAAGCAGCTTTAGCCCGACTGCTGGCGCGAGTAATACTCTGCTGTAAACTCTCCCATCGTTCTTGCAGAAATTCCGTTGCTTCCTTGAGAACATGAGGTTCGTATTTGCCAGAAGATGCCAGTTCATCACTTACTTGTTTAATCTCGATCCAAACCGCTTCGGATTTATCTTCAGGGTTAACTATACCGTGTAAGCGATCGCCAATTGTCTAGACTAAATTTCTAATGGCTTGAGATTTCTCACTCAGGAACCCTTTAAGTCCTTCTGCCTCACTTTTCAGTCTGTTCTTAGCTGATTCTCGAATAATCACTGCTTCAGTCTCAATTGCCTCAACATCTTCAGGATAAAGGACTACTCTGTTACCCGAAGAACCAGCAGTGGAGAGCAACTAGGGGAATTGACTATAGGTAAAAACTTATTCTTAAAAAGCGTTTAAAGTATTCACCCAGTCCTACGTAACTTTTTACTCTAGATTGTAAGTGCTGGGCTGGGAGTAGTTCGCCAATCTTTTAGCTTTTACCTACATCCCTACATATTATCATTGTTACGGGCTATTGGCTTGAGAGTAATGTCAATGTTATTGTTTAATCACATTTGGCGATCGCTCTAGGAGATTACCAACTGTTTTTGACTGCACCCCGACCTGTGCCAATTGCCCTCTTGGAAACGATTGTACTACTGACAGTTCGCTTATTTTCCATATATAGTGTTTTGAATTTTGGCTATACACTACATTTAAAGTAATAAAATTGAACTATTAACGCCCCTCGGTCGGGCTAAATTACGCTCGTCGAGTAGCTGTGGAGCCTAGCTTATCACACATCGGTCGCACTCCGAGGTGATAAAGCCCGTTAGATCGGAGTACGAAAAAATTTATTTGATCTACGTCGCACGGCAGTTGTTCATAATCTTCATGTACTGGTAAGGCTGTTGAAAGACGACCCAGAGCTATTTGCTTCCAAAGCAGGCACTGCTTAGTTTTCGATTACTGAATCGGTGTTCTAGTCCCGAACGCTGTCAAAAGGCGATCGCTAAAATGAGAATCCCAGTTGAGCAATTGACTCTTTCATTTTGACATCTCCTACTCTTGAAAGAAGCAGGATTCTAAGCTGATGCTATGAGAGTGGCTGAAGCCGACTCTCACCGCGCTTACGATAGAATTTACTCATGCAAGTTAAATCGTATCGTTTAGGAAGTGCCAAACTTCCTCTACCGACCTCGGCTAGAGAAATTCCTAGCTGTATCGCTACTTTTTTCAGACAATTGATTGCTCCAAGAGCATCTGCACTAATTAATCCCAACTTACTTTTGTAAGTACCTCTAGTAATCCTTCTACCTGAAAATTGATATTCTTTGGGTTTTTCACCAAATTTAAATAACAAATCTCCTGCGAAAAAATCACTCTTCGAGGTATACGCCTCCTCTGTTTCTGTAAAGATAATACCTACAGATTCCGCTATTTCTCGAATTCTTTGTTTGAGTCTGGCTGTGGGAATTTGGACAAAGTTTTGATTATTCCGTTTTCCCAAGTTAGATTCAGTTTTAACCCCTTGCCCCCAACCAAAAACAATATTACCAATACCGTGATTGAGGCAATAATTAATGATGACCCGAGCAGCTTTGTTAATTGAATCTCTGATTTGACAATTGCGTTTGTGGGTGATTTGGTCGAGATAGTCATCCCAGTAAAAATCAGATTTACCCTGTTTATATGTAGCAACTGCTTTGTTATAGCGTTGGTTGATGGATTTAACTTGGCGACCACAGACAATAAAGCTTTTGCCCGTGTTACTACAACAAGTTAACCAATTGGTGACTCCAGGGTCAATACCCATGCCTTGAGAATAATCTAGTCCTTTGGCTGTTAAGGTTTTAACCTTATAGACATATTCTGCCCACAATTGACCACAAGCAGGAATAATTCGTACCTCAGCTAATTGCTCGGCAGTAAAACCATAACCGCCAGGGAGAATCAATTCTTGGTTGACTAATTGAGGTTTACACTCTTTGCTGACTGCTAACTTACAAATGCCTTCATACTCATCATAAGTAACAGCTACGCCTGGAAAAGCAACTTGATAAAGTCCTCTAGACTTACGATACCCAGGAATACGAGGCTTATCTTTAATCTCCCCCTGCCAGTACTGTGTCAGCAGTTTATTATAGCTAGTCACTGCTTCAACTACAGACTTTAAACACTGCTGTCCTTGTTGTCCTCCTAGAGCTATATAGTGCTTGTTGGTCTTAAAGTCCTTGCAGAGTTGAGCATAGCTTGCTTTAACATATCGGTCTTTAAAAGCAATCCGATAGATATCATTGTGGTCAAAGAAAGTACGACTATCGCAACTATCAAAATGAGCTTGACGCACTGCGAATAAAGCAGAGTTATAAAGGCTGTTAGATTGATGAGATAGCCAAAGTAAACAAGCTTCTGCTTCATCCCCAATCTTGCCAGTTAAGAGTATTTTTTGAGTTTTGTATTGATAGTTCATGTATATAATTATAGTTGTAAATACTATTTTTAAATATAAAATTATGGCTAAATTATCCCCCAAAGATTATGAGTACAGACACGAAAAAGGCTCAGTTTCTTCTCTTAACTATCACTTTGTTTTTTGTCCTAAAAGAAGAAAATCAGTGTTAGTTGACGGGGTGTCTAAAAGACTACAAGAAATCATATTTGAAGTGGTATCTGAACATGGATGGAAGTTGATAGCTCTAGAAATTATGCCCGACCACGTACATATGTTTATTAATGCACCAACCCATGAAAGCCCCTCGCAGATAATTAGATGGGTTAAAGGTCGAGCCTCTAGATATTTAAGACAGGAGTTTCCCGCATTGAAAAAACTACCTTGTATGTGGAGTCCTAGTTATTTTGTTGGCTCAACAGGACAAGTTAGTACTGATGTGGTTAAGCGTTACATTGAGACTCAACGCTCGGCATGATAAGAGATACGCAAGGCTAAAGCCTTTTACTTATTTTCATCCTTCGGCTAAAAGACCGAAGGCTCTCAATTGCCAGCTTTTCTTGTAGAGTAGTCAATTACCGAGGAGGGCGATAGCGTCTCATACCTTTGCTAAGATAAGCCAATAAGAATCCCGTTAAACCAGCCATTCCCCAGGAGAAAAAATTGGTTGTTGCTGTTGCCGTAACAACTAACAGTAACCCTAGTAGCCAATAGCGAATATTGAGAGAAGACTTGAGTTGTTTAAACTTCATCATTGTTTGTTATTCCTTAAGTTCTTCTTCATCATGTTTATTTTGTTGGATGGCTTGATAAGCAGAACCGATGACAAAGCCCAAAACTGCTCCCCCAACCACTGCGACTGGTCTGCGAGAAGTTCGTTGGCTAATATAATTGACTGCTAGACCAAGCATGGAACCAATAAGAGCAGTCATGATTCCTGAAAAAATAATCATTCTAATATTCATAGCTTTTACTTGAGATCGGCCATAGTTCTGTAATTATACTTTTATTATCGCAAAATCTTAAAAGCTTAAGGAAAAAAAGGAATTCAAAAAATATCGAAAATATCGATCGACTAGCTTTGAGCTAATCCTTAAGTTGTTAGTCAAAAAGCTAATCACCTTCACTCATTTCCTGTGCCGTGTACAATCCTACCAATCTGGCAATAAATATGGCAGGATACATCATGCCAGTAATTGCTTCTAGATTGGCTAAGGCTCTAGCAAGATCGCTGACAGGAGTAATATCACCATAACCGAGAGTAGTTAAAGTAGTAAAGCTGAAATAAAACATCGAATCAAATAAATTTATTGCCTCTATTGACTTAGAAAACGCATTGGCATCGAGAAAATAAACTATGTTATAGAGCAATGCCCAAACCGTACCAATCAGAAAAAATACCGCAATTCCACCTTTAATCGTATCCCCGTTGACTTTTTTCACCGAAAAGATGGTTCGATTGAGCGTGACGATTGCAGCGAAGACAAATAGGGAGTAAATTACCAGGATTATCAGTATAATGAGCTTTTCTTGCACCAAATCTGTTTGTAATTTAGTGTAAATATCAAGAACAGATGATGTTCCTGCTAAAATTAACAGCAGAAAAAAAAATCTTTTGTTGAGATTAAATGTTCTAATAATGGTAAGAATTGTGACCAAGAAAACTACTGAGATAATAATTTGCCCTATTTTTCCCTCCCATATAGGACCTACAAAAAAAAGTACAATGAGCGTGGCTAAAAGTTGAGAATATTTATTTTGGATCGATCTCTGCCACCAAACTAATTTCATAGTTTTTAATTAATATTTGTCACTATTGCCACTCTAAAATAAACTCTCAACCAATATACCATCTTCAACTAACTAGTGAAACAGTATTTCGTGGCTCATATTCCAATTCGACAGCCTAAATCTAAAAAAAAAAGGAAATTTTGGGATGTCGAATTGTCTCATCTTTATGATATTCAAGAATCTTAATTTCAGTAACGCTGGATAAGTTCTTGGATATTTTTAGCGATTAGCTACTGTATTATATAGACTTTAGTGATGGAGAGCGATTGTGAGGAAAACTAAAAGTTGCTGTCAGATAGCTGCACTGCTGACAATATCGATGCTTGCGCCACAGCTTGCTACATTGGCAGATGCGCCAATGGTTAAGGAACGATATCCCAGTAGTATTATTGCTCAGACTGATGAATCTACCCCAACGGATGTAATCGACGAGAAAGCAGCTAAAATTCTCCGTCAGGCGTCTGATTTGATCGAATCCCAAGAAAAATTTTCTTTTTTTGCCGAGACTGAACGGGATCTGCTAACTTCAACAGGTGTTTTTATCCAGGTTTCCCATGAGGGGAATATGATTGTAAATCGTCCCAATCAATTTTGGGCAAATGCAACTGGAGATTTGGTACAACGAGAGTTTTGGTACGATGGCGAACAAGTAACTGTGGTTGATACGGAACGTAACATCTATGCAAGGGGGGAGGCTCCTGCCAGTATGGATGAGACATTAGATACCCTCATCCAAAAATTAAACGTAAATATGCCTTTAGCCGAACTACTCTATAGCGACATCTATGAAGGTTTGACCAAAAATGTTCAGGCTGGTTTTTACTTTGGCATGAGTGAGGTTGATGACGTTCCTTGTCATCATTTAGTATTCGTCCAAGAAGGTATAGACTGGCAAGTATGGATTGAAGATAGCGATACTCCTCTGCTGCGGAAAGTGGCTATTGCCTATAAAAATCGAGAAGGCGTACCCAGATATACAGCTACTCTATCAGATTGGAATTTAGAGCCAGAAATAGCTCCCGATCGCTTTACCTTCTCTCCACCCGCTAATGCCAAAGAGGTAGAGTTTGTCCAGGCAACGCCTTATTAAAGTGAATATTAATTTTATAGATGCCAGAAGAGTTCGGAGTACTGGTCTTCGCGAGCAGCAAGCTAAGAAATTTGGAGTTGGATAATGAACGAGAAAAAAAGAGAAAAAAAGTCTATTGTAACTACAGTCTCCCTCGGACTAGCAATAGTAGTCATGAATACGGGTTCGGCAATGGCACAAGCTGTCTATCCCGAAAGAGGACAAAGTCCTCAACAGCAACAAAGAGATGAAAATCAGTGTAGCAGTTGGGCGACTCAACAAACAGGTTATCAACCTTCAGGTAGCAGTAGCTCTGACGGGGGAATCGTCTCAGATAGAGCCTTGCGGGGTGCTGCTCGCGGTGCTGGTGTAGGCGCGATCGGCGGGCTGATTGGTGGTTCTGCTGGCACTGGTGCAGCTGTAGGTGCAGCTGTAGGTGGAATCAGTGGTGGTATTCGCAATCACGATGAAAAGGCAGCTCGAAAAGAGTTCGATCGCGCTTTTGCTGCCTGCATGGAAGGAAGAGGTTATACTGTCCGATAGGTTAGGGATTATCTTCATTCAGTTGTTTTTCACAGATCACAATTTTTCACGGATTCTTAATTATCTATGAGCAAAAAAGCACTGCGAGTAATAACCCGCATCGAAGCAGTTTCTGGCACAGAAGAAGAGTTAAAATCTTTGTTGGGAGAGCTAGTCGAGCTAACTCGCACGGAGACAGGCTGTATTAACTACGAGTTGCTACAAAATAGTTCTATAGAGACAGAATTTATTCTTCTTTCTGAGTGGGAATCAAAAACTGCATTTCTAGCTCACTTAGATTCAGATTCAGTGGAGACAATATTTAGAGAAGATGCCGAATTATTAGCCAAAGCTCCGGATATTAGGCAATATCAATTGATTAGCTAGTAAAATATCTAAAATTCTCTTTCTAAAAGTTTGGCTCTAATTCTTACACCCTATCGGTAACAACAATAATACTTGTAAATCGGCAACATTGGTTCCTGTTGCTCCTATTTGTAATAACGCATCCCCTTGTTGTAAAGCGTGATAGGCATCATGGTTAGCTAAATAATTTTCTGGGTGAGGAATGGACCTCAGGGTTGTTGGGTCAACGATACCACCTGCTGCATTAGTTGGGCCATCTTTGCCATCCGTTCCCCCGCTTAAAAATACCCAGTCTCCTCTTAAGCCTTTCTCCCTAGCTGCCAGGGCAAAGGCTAAAGACATTTCCTGATTTCGTCCTCCCATCCCAGGATTCTGATTTAAGGTGACAGTGGTTTCTCCCCCCGCTAAAATTGCCATTGGCGCAGTACGCTTTTGCTTGAGAGCAAAATCCACTAAATCTCGGGCAACTTGGCTAGCTTCTCCTGTTAGCTGGTCTTTGTAGAGAAAGGGTTTAATGCCTTTCTCTTGGGCTGCTGCAATAAGGGCATTGACACTAAGGGAATTACTGCCAATAATGGTATAGCCTGTATTAGCAAAAATCGGCTCATTCTCTTTCGGCGTTTCCGGAATTTCCCCTCGTTTGCCCGCTTCTAAATGTTGACGTACTGTTTCTGGCACTTGCTGCCACACAGGTTTCAAAACCTCGATTGCCTCATCAAAGGTGGTGGGATCGGCTACCGTTGGACCACTAGCGATCGCACTGACTTCATCTCCAATCACATCGGATAAAATCAGGGCATGAAGATCGGCTGGTGTCGCCAAACGGGTTAAACCGCCCCCCTTGAGTTGAGATAAATGTTTGCGAACACAATTGACTTGATTGATGGTAGCACCACAGCCCAACAGGAGTTTGGTTGTAGTGATTTTATCAGCCAAGCTCACGGGAGAGGGAGGATAGGGAATTAACGCGGAGCCACCGCCACTAATTAATACCAGCACCAACTCCCCAGAGTTAGCCTCTCGAACACTTTGGGCTATGTGTTGAGCTGCTTGGTAACCATTACTGTCTGGGGTAGGATGTCCTGCTGCAAACACTTGACAATGGGGAACCTCTCTAACATTTTCATAATTCGTCACCACAATGCCTGGGACTGTCATGAGGGTTGGCTCAGGGGTGAGAATTTCTTGTGCAGCCGTCGCCATAGCACAAGCTGCCTTACCAAAAGCGATTAAGTGAATTTTTGACCAAGTTTGAGTCCGCTGCTCGCCATTGGATAAGGTAATGGATAGGTTATGAGACGCTAACGAACGAGTAAGATAGTTTTTGACAGCAGTTTCAGGATTAGCAGCTCGAACCCCTGCCGAGAAAATGTCAAAGGCAGCTTGATGTAACTGGTTTAAATCCATGATTATTTTCGACGGGAAAAGGAAGAAAGCTCATTTCTGACCGCGGAATGCGGTGACTTGATGAAAACTGAGCAATTAAGCTGGCTATATCCTACCGACGATTGCTATTTTTGGCAACAAAACCATCAACCTTGTTGACGCTCCCCCGCATGAAATGACGGGGGATTCCTCCTGCACTGGGATCTTCTAAGACCTTTCCCCTTCAGAGGCTTGGACGGTGCGCCCCACCGCCACAGCTTTTAATCCTCGCTGCATGACTACTTGAGCAG